>DIST01000004.1:0-21768 GCA_002421645.1 Flavobacterium sp. UBA6203 | reverse complement strand
AATTGAAAGAAATTTACTTCTACGAGCGTAATAAAAAAACTAATGAAACTATAATCTACACCAACACACTCGTAGCAGAAAACTACGGAATAAATGGTTCGTTCTTTGATAAAAATGCAAATTCCGTCAATTTTGGGAATGTTGTATCTAAGCGAAAAACAGAAGTTTATAATGGTAATTCATTTAACGACGGTAGTTTACAAATGCGCTCTTTTCCTGATCTTACCATCAATAAATCGGGTAGTATATCAAGTTTAGATAAAGCTAATTTTGAAGTAGCGTTTAAAGATTTGGTTTCGTTAAAGCCATTACAAGAACGAGTTTCTACTGATCAACTTGGTAAATATTTAAAAGAGGAACTTCATAAATACGGAGTTAAAACACCTTTTGAATTTGGTATATACAGTAATGGTTTGGCAACAAAGGTTCGTTCTGAAGATTTTAAATATGATGTAAAAACAACTTACGGAATTCCAGTTTTTCAGGATAATGAAGGAATGTCTAAATATCAATTATTAGTTAGTTTCCCTCAAAAAAATAAGTTTGTATTCTCATCTTTAATTGGAATTTCGAGTTTGTCATTATTGTTCACTTTGGTAATTGTTCTGACGTATTCAAGTGCTTTGAATCAGTTAATCAAGCAAAAACAAATTTCTGAAATCAAAACCGATTTCATTAACAATATGACACATGAATTCAAAACGCCTATTGCTACAATTAATTTAGCTTTAGACGCCATTAAGAACCCCAAAATTATTGAAGATAAAGAAAAAGTGCAACGTTATCTACAAATGATTAAAGAAGAAAACAAACGAATGCACGCTCAGGTTGAAAATGTTTTGCGAATTTCTAAATTAGAAAAAAACGAACTTGATATTTCAAAAGAACCTAGAGATGTTACCGAAATTATTGAAGATGCTATCGAACACGTAAGTTTAATAATAGAAGATAGAGAAGGAGTTATCCATTCGCATTTTGATGCTCAAAGAAGCACGATACTATTAAATGAGGTGCATTTTACTAATGTTTTGGTAAACGTGTTAGATAATGCCATAAAATATTCTCCAAATGCACCTGTAATTGATGTTTTTACAGAAAATATAAAAGATTTTATTCTGATAAAAATTCAAGATCAAGGAGCAGGAATGAGTAAAGTAGCGCAAAAAAGAGTTTTTGAAAAATTCTACCGAGAACATACGGGAGATTTACATAATGTAAAAGGACATGGACTAGGATTAGCCTATGTAAAACAAATAGTTGAAGATCACAATGGTCAAATATTTGTAGAAAGTGAAAAAGGGAAAGGAAGTACCTTTATTATAAAAATGCCATTAATAAATTAAAATATAGACATAATATTATGGAAGCAAAGAGAATATTATTAGTTGAAGACGATCCAAACTTTGGTGCGGTTTTGAAAGATTATTTAATGATAAATGATTTTGAAGTTACGTTGGCTAAAAACGGAATGGAAGGTTTTGAAAAATTCAAAAAAGATACCTACGATTTGTGTATTTTAGACGTAATGATGCCATACAAAGACGGATACACTTTAGCTAGAGAAATTCGTGAGAAAAATCAAGAAGTGCCTATCATCTTTTTAACAGCTAAAACATTAAAAGAAGACGTTTTAAAAGGATATAAAGTAGGTGCTGATGATTATTTGAATAAACCATTTGATTCTGAAGTACTTTTGATGAAAATCAAAGCAATTATTCAAAGAAAAGCATCAGAAGTAAAACCAGATACGACAAAATTTGAGTTCGAAATTGGAAAATTCCACTTGAATTCTAAATTACGTTTCTTAACGTATCCTGGTCAAGAACCAATTAAATTATCTCCAAAAGAGTGTGAACTTTTAAAAATGTTAGCACTTCATGAAAATGATTTAATGCCAAGAGAATTAGCATTAACAAAAATTTGGAGAGACGACAACTACTTTACATCCAGAAGTATGGACGTTTACATCGCTAAATTGAGAAAATTCTTAAAGCAAGATGAAAATGTAGAAATCTTAAACATTCACGGTGAAGGTTTTAGATTAGTAATCAAAAAATAAAAAGTTATTTTTGTCATTCTGAACTTGTTTCAGAATCTCAACTTTATTAAAGAAAACTCTGTCTTTAAATTAGGACAGAGTTTTTTTTATTCAATAATTTCTAAAGCATAACAAATCTTATCGTCTTTGGTAATGATATAGGTATTTTCTTTTTTCGAAATCACGGCTTCGTCATTCCAATTCAATTCTCTTAAGAAATTCATTTCAAAACCCTTTATGTGTTGTTTTAAAACGAATTTTCTATCCATGGTATTCAGACACCATTCCAAGTATTTCACGTTGTTAGCATGATTTACAATATCCAAATCCGATAATTGTACTTTATAATCCAATACCTTTTCAAACGGAACATCTAAATTAATACGCTGAACCGATTTTTCAGTTGCGTTGTGTTCTGGATATTTGATAAAATGTTCGTGAGGTAACGCTAAATTTTCAGGACGTCTAATTTGGGTATTCAAAACGGCCCAATAAGTTTCGCAACCTGCTAGTTTCTCATCACCTCGATACAATTCCAAACAACGTGTAGAACGTGAATTTTCTAACGATTTAATCCAAGTTTTTACCGTTACTTTTTCTTTCCATTTCGGTAAGCTAATGATTTCTAAACGCATTTTGCTCATTACCCAAGCCTGATGATGTTCTTGCATATCGCTAAAACTAATGCCACCTAAATCAGCATGAATTCCGGCTGTGATTTGAAAAATATTACACAAATCGGTATATTTCAACAAACCATTTGGATAGCATTGTAAAAAATTGATTTCGTATTCTTGTTCTAAAATAGAAGTAAAGTTGGGTGAAATTGGCATTTTATTTTATTTTATTTTATTAAGATTCCTATTGAGACAATAAATTTATTTCCCTTGCCAAAGTAATCTTTATTTTCTGAGGCAGCATTCAAATCTGAATTATAGAAATGGGAAAAATGAAATCCAGCATAACCTGCAAAGGTTTTATTTAGACTATAGTTGATATAACTACCAAATCTAATTTCTTCTAAATTTTGTTTTGCTAATATGCTTCCTCCAGTATTTTCTTTATAATTAAATTGACACTGTCCATAACTTATTGTTGGATTAAGCTCAAATTTTGAATTTATGGGAATTTCATATTCTAAAATATACTGATAAGTATTTGAATTAATAAAATCAAAATTTCCAATTGTATTTGAATTTTCTACTTTTAATTTTTGAAATTCATATCCCAAACTTAGTCTGAAATTATAAATTTTCACTAATGATAATGCTGAATGAAATCCAAATCCAGAGCTTAAATCTTTTGCAAAATAATTATCTCCTGTATGAATTGGTAATTGAAATCCATATCTAAATGCTGGATAAAAATCAATAATTTTTGTTTTGGTTTCTTTTTGTCCAAAAGTCAATGTACTCGATATGATTATTATTATAATGAATATTTTTCTCATAACTTAATAGGTTAAAGTGTAATTTAATTCATCACTATTTATATTCAATGGAATCGAAAAATACTCTATTTCTTCGGTTGTAATGTTTTTGATTTGATAGTTTAATTGGAAATTTTGATTTTTTTTCAGTTGATGATACAATTGTGGTTCATTATAAATAAGATCATCGTTGTATAAATTGATTTGCTCCTCATATTTTACAGCATCAACATCAATTTTAAATATCATTTTTTCTCCACTTATTTGATTAGGAATAATTGTAAATCCTGTAATTTCATCTAATTTTAATAAGGTCAATGTTCCTAAATCCCAATTTAAGCCTTCAAAATTATCATCGTTTATACCATTAATGTTAACTGGTAAATATTCGCTTGAATTTTCTAAGATTAGACTTGAACTATTAGTTGGTTTGAACATATTAAACTGTATAAACCCTTCCTCGTTTGAAGTTTTTTTATAAGTTGAAAAATCGTAATTTCCATCATCATAACTTGTTCCTATGTAAGCCTTTTCATTTGATAAAGGTTCATTTTCTGAATTAACTATCTTTAGTTTTATGTTAATAATAGTTTCTCCATCATATGGAATTCCGCAAGAAATCAATGTTAATAACAAAAGTAATACTATCTTTTTCATTTTTTATATTTTACACTAAGATGAGAAAAATCTTATATAGTTGCATTAAGTAGTCGTTATTTTTTCTATATTTTTAATAATCTCGTTTCTATCGGTTAAATAATCAAACCAACTCACATTTTCAGTTCGTTTAAACCAAGTGATTTGGCGTTTAGCAAAACGTCTCGTATTCATCTTGATTTGTTCAATGGCGAACTCAAATGTTGTTTTTCCATCAAAATAATCAAATAATTCTCTGTAACCAACGGTTTGTAAGGCATTCAAATGTTTGTTTGGATATAAAGATTCTACTTCGGCTAAAAGTCCTTCATTTAGCATAATATCCACGCGTTGATTGATTCTGTCGTACATGATTTCTCGGTCGGCTTCTAAACCAATGATAATCGGAGTAAAGTTTCTCTCATTTTTTCGTTTTCCAATAAAACTCGAATAGGGTTTTCCACTTCCAATGCAAACTTCTACAAAACGTTTCATTCGTTGTGGATTTTGTAAGGTTTGCTGATTTTCAGTTTGTAACTTTTGGTAATATTCCAAATCTAGTTTTTGGAGTTGCTCTTGTAAAAATTCAATTCCTAATACATCATATTTAGCATTAATTTCAGTTCGAACCGAATCATCAATAGTTGGAAAATCATCAAATCCTTTTAAAACCGCATCCACATATAATCCTGATCCACCAGCCATTATTTGAATGTTGTTTTTCTGAAATAATTCGTCCAATTTAGCTAAAGCTTCTTGTTCAAAATCACCAACAGAATAACTTTCAAAAATCGATTTATTTTGAATAAAATGATGTGTTGCAGCTGCTAATTCTTCATCACTAGGAACAGCTGTACCAATTTTCATTTCTTTAAAAAACTGACGACTATCGCACGAAATAATATCACAACCAAAATGTTGAGCTAAAGCAATACTTAAGGCTGTTTTTCCAATCGCGGTTGGACCGATAATGGTAATTAGGTAATTCATTAAAAACGAATTATTTTATATACTTTATGTTTTCTAATATAAGATTGGATAATCGTTTTCGTATCACGGTTGTGTTGCATAGGAATGATGATGTTTTTCAAAATCTCAATGTTATTCACTTGGTAATTCAAATCGTAAAAGCAATAGCCTTTATAAATACCATTTTCAATTAAAACTGCGGTTCTCTCGTCATAAGATCTACCTCGGTCGAGAATTACCATGTTATTATTTTCAAACGAGTTTTCTTCGATAAATTCTAACACACGTTCGTTGTAACTTTCTGGATTTTCTTCGCCTAAACAAGCGCCATTGCATTCTTTGATTTTGTATTGAAAACAGCCGTTTTGTGTTTCATACAAACCATTGATTTTCTGACACAAATTGTGTTTTTCTGTTATCTTAAAAAGCGCATTTTTTCCTTCCTGAAGCGAAGTAAAAGAAGTGATTTCTTTCTTTCTACCATCGGCTTTTTCAACTGTTAAAGCGATGTAACCTTGTTCGTTTACATGTTGATACAACGCATATTGAAAAATGCTTTTGCGTTGGGCTCTATTATAAATCGGTTTGTTGATTTTGATTTCTTCACTTTCTTTTAAAAGTGCAATTAATTCACTTCCAGTTTCCTCAAAAGTCACGGCAAAAACATCGCGTTGGATTTTTTTACTCTTACTTGAAGCTCCAGTGAAATGTTGGTTGACACGTTTTTTTATGTTTTTACTTTTTCCAATGTAAATCAAATCTCCTTTTTCATTGTGAATGTAGTAAATTCCCGTTTTGGAAGGTAAATTCTCCACAATGTCTAACAATTTAGGAGACATTCCCGATTTGATTTCGGTTTTAATGAAACTTTTTACGATTTCTTTCTCGATGTCTTTTACCAATAACATTTTGAATAGTTTCACCGTTGCCAAAGCATCACCACTCGCACGATGTCTATCTGCCATTGGAATTCCTAACGAACGCACCAACTTACCCAAACTATACGATTCTTGTCCCGGAATTAACTTTTTAGACAATTCTACCGTACATAACGTTTGTTTTTTGAAATCGTAACCTAAACGTCTAAATTCGGTTTTCAAAATACGATAATCAAAAGAAGCATTATGAGCAACAATCACACAACCTTCTGTAATTTCGATGATCCTTTTGGCTACTTCGTAGAATTTAGGAGCACTTCTGAGCATAGCGTTATTAATCCCTGTTAACTTCACAACAAAAGGTTGGATCGGTTTTTCGGGATTTACAAGGCTAATGAATTGATCGATTACTTCATGACCATCAAATTTATAAATGGCGATTTCGGTAATACCTTCTTCATTGTATTGCCCTCCAGTGGTTTCTATGTCGATTATGCAGTATATAGTTTAAAAGTTTAAAAGGTTATAAGTTTAAAAGAGTTTAGTCTATTTTCTATGTTCTATTCTCTATTATCTGCTTCCAAAGATACTACTTCCAATTCGAACCATCGTACTTCCGCATGAAATTGCTAGTTGATAATCGCCCGACATTCCCATTGAGAGAGTGTTCAGTTGACAGTGTTCAGTGTTCAGTGTTTTGTATTTATCAAAAATCGTTTTTAGATGTTTGAATTCTTTCTCGATTTGGTTTTGGTTTTCTGTGAAGGTTGCCATTCCCATTAAACCTAAGATTCGAATGTTTTTATAGTTTTCCTTGTCATTCTGAACTTGTTTCAGTAGCTCATCTAATTCTTGTTTGTCTAATCCAAATTTACTTTCCTCTTCCGCAATGTAGACCTGCAACAAACAATCAATCACACGATTGTTTTTAGCCGCTTGTTTGTTGATTTCTTGCAATAATTTCAAACTATCCACACCGTGAATCAAACTCACATAAGGCGCCATGTATTTGACTTTATTCGTTTGCACGTGACCAATCATGTGCCATTCAATGTCTTTTGGCATGACTTCCCATTTATCGGTCATTTCTTGGATTTTGTTTTCTCCAAAAATACGTTGGCCAGCATCATAAGCTTCCATTAAATCCGCCACAGGTTTGGTTTTTGAAACCGCTACCAATGTAACGTGAGCTGGAAGTTGGGATTTTATTTGGATTAGGTTATTTGAGATTGACATTATTTAGTCTTTTTATTGTTGAGATAATCAATTAATAATGAATTTAGTTTGTTTCTAAGTTTTATTGAAAATGGATTTTCAATTTCTTTGAAAGAATGAATTTTATTTTCATTCAAATTAGTTTCAAATCTTTCTTCAATTTTAGTTTTTATATCCGTTTTTATAATGTAAATATTTATTAAGATTGGAGTATAATTAGAAAAATAGAATTCGAAGAAATAATTTAATTTCGTCTCTTTATCAATAGAATTTTCTTCGTATGTTGAATAAACTAATTTATCATAATAAAAAATCTCTGTACTATTGAAACCTCCAATTGTTTTTTTGTTTTTTTTTATAACTCCACTCGATTCAATTTTGTTTTTTGAAGTTTTAGCAATACTGTCAATTTCATGAATAGTTAATTCTTTCTCTTGCGAAAAACAAAAGTTAACAAACAATAAAAAGAATATTAATTTTTTCATTTTTATGTGATTTCTCCTCTGTCGAAATGACAAAATTGTGACTTTTTTCTTTTCTCTTGCTTCTTTTTTCTAAAAAAACTACAACTCATACACCACCAAACCACTTCTAAACTTCGGTTCAATGTAAGTTGATTTTGGAGGCATGATTAAATCATTATCGGCTAATGCTTTGATTTCGTTAATATCGGAAGGGTAGAGCATGAAACCTACTTCAAATTCGCCTTCGTCGATTAAATCTTTAATAACAGAAATCGATTGCTTTCCTGGAATATAATCAATGCGTTCATCGTTTCTTAAATCTTCGATTCCTAGTATTGGAAATAATACTTTGTCGTATAAAATCTGGGCATCTAAATTGTCTAAAACACTATTTGCGTTATGATTTTCGTTTTTGTAAAATAAAGCGTAAAAACTACCATCTAAGTACATTCCAAATTCAAACTTATTTTGCGGTTTCCAAATTTCTTGATCTTTTGCTTTAATGATGAAGTTTTCGGATAGTCTTTTTATGAAATCTTCTTTGTTCAAGCCATTCAAATCGCGAATCAAGCGGTTGAATTCGTAAATTTTTACGTTGCTTTCGGCAATTAAAAAACTCATGAAATAATTCAGATTTTCGTTTCCTAAATGTTTGTCTTGCTCGAACAACAATTCCGCCGAAGCCGAACGATGATGTCCATCCGCAATATATAAATTTGGAATATTTTCGAAGTGTTCTTGCAACCAATCGATTTCACTTTGGGTATCAATTTTCCAAAGCGTGTGTTTTTCTTTATTGGTTGTCGAATATTCGTAAACTGGTTTGCTCTTTTTTCGCAACGCAATAAACGTATTGATTTCCACACTATCGGGATACGTAATCAAAACGGGTTCCGTATTGAAATTGGTTTGATGTAGATAATCTTTGAACAATTCCACACGATATTGCAAGGTGTCTTCGTGTTTTTTGATGACGTTATTTTGGTAATCTTTCACCGAAGTTCCCGCAATAATTCCTGTAAAAGTTTGCCCTTTCGATTGGATTTCGTACAGATAAAAAACCGGATGTTCTTCTTCAATTAGAATTTGGTCGTGTTTAAAATCTTGATATTTATTGGCAACGGCTTTAAAACGCTTTTCTAATGACACTTTTTGAGCATTGGCATAAGCAGGATGAATCACATGCAAAAACGAATACGGATTAAAATCCAACCAAGCAGCAAGCTCAGCCGAACTATAATCGTCATACGTTCTACACGTTACCAAAGCCACTTTATCTGGCGCTGGTCGTACTGCTTTAAAAGGTTTTATTTTAGCCATTTTTGAGTGATTAGTAATTAGTGATTAGTAACTAGCTATTCACTAATTACTAATCACTTTTCACTTTATTTAGAAAATTGTTTCGAAACTTTTTCTGCTTTTTTGCTTTCAGAGTAATCGTAGAAACCTTCTCCTGATTTCACTCCTAATTTTCCAGCCATTACCATGTTTACTAATAATGGACAAGGTGCATATTTTGGATTTTTAAATCCGTCATACATTACATTTAGGATAGACAAACAAACATCTAATCCGATGAAGTCAGCTAATTGTAATGGTCCCATTGGGTGTGCCATTCCTAATTTCATAACCGTATCAATTTCGTAAACACCACCAACACCGTTGTATAACGTTTCGATAGCTTCGTTAATCATTGGCATTAAAATTCGGTTGGCTACGAAACCTGGATAATCGTTAACTTCTGTTGGCGTTTTTCCTAATTTCACCGATAAATCCATGATGATTTTCGTAACTTCATCCGAAGTATTGTATCCACGAATGATTTCAACCAATTTCATAATAGGCACCGGATTCATGAAGTGCATTCCGATTACGCGCTCTGGATGCACTACGTTAGCTGCAATTTGTGTAATTGAAATTGATGAAGTATTAGTTGCTAAAATTACGTTATGATCGCAAACTTCACTTAATTGTTTGAAGATGTTGAACTTTAATTGTACGTTTTCAGTAGCCGCTTCCACCACTAAATCACATCCTACAACGCCATCTTTAACGTCAGTATACGTGATGATATTTCCAATAGTTTTGTGTTTGTCTTCTTCGGTGATACTTCCTTTTGTTACCATTCTGTCAAGGTTAGCGGCGATAGTTGCCATTCCTTTTTCTAATGATTTTTCTGAAATATCGATTAATTTTACGGTAAATCCGCTTTGCGCGAAAGTATGAGCAATTCCGTTACCCATAGTTCCTGCTCCGATTACTGCGATTGTGTTCATTTTGTTTTTTTAATTTTTGAATAGGTTAAGTATATTATTGCTGATAGTATCAGGATTGTTTGAATAAATTTTTCTTCTACATAGGAAAAATAACCTAAAACGAATAAACCAATGTAGCTTATTAAATTTAAAATTTTAGATAAATATGCTAATTTATTTTTAACTGAATTTGGTAAATTATAATTTATGATATCAATTACGTATTTTATAATTCCTAGAATTAAAAATAATATTGAAATCGAAAAAACTAAATTGAAAATACTATTAACATTGTTATTTGTATCGTTATTAAATTCATTAAATAGATATATAACAAAATAAACTAGAACCATTAAAAATAGTAAAGGCTTTAGTTTTTTATCAATGAATGTTATGATAAATTCTTTTCTAGTCATTTTTATTTAAAATTTCTATTTCTTTTCGAATTTCATCTAATAATTGTTTTTCCGTCGGTAAAATTAATTCATATTGACTTGCTAGAATAGTAGTATTGTTTTCTGGTAATGAAAATTTTACTAAAGCATTATTTTTATCTGCACATAAAAGTATTCCAATTGTAGGTTTTTCATGTTCTAATTTTTCAATTCTGTCAAAATAATTTACATACATTTGAAGTTGCCCCAAATCTTCGTGAGTTAGTTTATGTGTTTTAATTTCAAAAATCACAAAAGATTGTAAAATTCTATTATAAAAAACCAAATCTACAAAAAAGTCATCACCATCTAAATGGATTCTTTTTTGTCTTGCAATAAAAGAAAATCCGTTTCCAAGTTCTAATAGAAAATCTTGTAAATTAGTAATAATTGCTTGTTCTAAATCTTTTTCGTAATAAGCACTTTCTCTTTTTAAACCAAGAAATTCTAAGACCATAGGGTCTTTTATAATTTCACTAGGATTAGAAGGAATAACTTCATTTCTTGCAACAGCTAAAACACTTTCTTTATCATTACTTAATAATAATCGTTCAAATAGTTGGCTGTTAATTTGCCTTTCCATTTGACGAACCGACCAATTGTTTTTTACAGTTTCAGCAATATAGTATTCTCTTTTGTCTTCATTATCAATACTTAAGAGTAATTTATAATGAGACCAACTCAATTGTGTCCGCAGTGTGGACACAATTGGAAACATTCTATAAAATTGTCTGTATCGATGTAATTGTCTGTATGAAAATCCACTTCCATATTCAGGTTGAAGCTGTTCGGATAAATATTTTATTAAATAATTTCCGTAGTCAGCTCTGTTTTTTCCTTGTTGCTCTTCATTGAAAATGCGTTCACCAATATGCCAATACATCAACGTTCGTTGGTAATCAACAGAACGTATAGCTCCTTCTCTTGCTTTTGCAATTAAGGTTTTTATTTCATGTATTAGATTTTGGGATAAATTCATTTTATCTTCTTTCCATCGATTCAATAATCATATGCGCCACTCTTAAAGCTTCAGTACCATCTTCTAAAGTTACGATTGGAGTGGTGTTGTTATTGATAGCATCTGCAAAAGTTTCTAATTCGTCCAAAATGGCGTTGTTGGCATCGACTTGTGGATTATCAAAATAGATTTGTTTTTTTATGCCTTCTGCATTTTGTAAAATCATATCAAAATCACCTGGAACTTCTGGTGCGTCTTTCATGCGAACCACTTCGCACACTTTATCCAAATAATCTACCGAAATGTAAGCGTCTTTTTGGAAGAAACGTGATTTACGCATGTTTTTCATGGAAATTCGGCTCGAAGTAATGTTTGCTACACAACCGTTTTCGAATTCAATTCGTGCATTTGAAATATCGGGTGAATCTGAAATTACAGCAACACCACTGGCATTTACTGATTTTACTTTCGATTTCACTACGCTCAAAATTGCATCAATATCGTGAATCATCAAATCCAAAACTACTGGAACATCAGTTCCACGAGGATTGAATTCCGCCAAACGATGCGTTTCAATAAACATCGGATTGTTGATTTTATCTTTCACAGCAGTAAACGCTGGATTGAAACGTTCTACATGTCCAACTTGACCTTTTACGTTATATTTGTTAGCTAAAGCGATGATTTCTTCGGCTTCAGCTACAGTATTTGAAATTGGTTTTTCAATAAAAATATGCTTTCCAGCTTCGATAACTTGTTTGGCACATTCGAAATGTTGCATCGTTGGTGTTACAATATCTACTACATCAACTGCAGCGATTAATTCGGCAATAGAATCGAATTTTTTATAACCAAATTCGGCTGCTACTTTGTTGGCGTTTTCTTCAAAAGCGTCGTAAAAGCCTACTAATTCATATTTTTCAGATTGATTTAATAATCGCAAATGTATTTTTCCAAGGTGACCTGCACCTAAAACTCCCACTTTTAGCATAAAAAATTAATTTTCTCAAAAGTACGATTTTAGTTGAAAGTGCAAAAGATTAAATTCTGAAACTTCGGAAAAAAGTTAGTTTATTTTCTGATTTGTTTTTTGAGATTTTAAAACTATTTTTACCCAAACAAAATCATCCCAAATTGAAAGATACTAATAAACATCAAGGACTTAGAAATCAGTTGGTAAAGCAATTGGAAGAAAAAGGAATTACCGATAAAAACGTGTTAGCGGCTATTGGAAAAATTCCGCGTCATTTGTTTTTAGATTCTAGTTTTGAAGATTTTGCTTATCAAGATAAAGCTTTTCCGATAGGTGCTGATCAAACTATTTCTCAGCCTTATACAGTGGCTTTTCAATCACAATTATTAGAAGTTCAAAAAGATCATAAAATATTAGAAATTGGAACTGGAAGTGGTTATCAAACTGCTGTTTTGTTTACATTGGGAGCTAATGTTTATTCGATAGAACGCCAAAATCAATTGTTTAAAAAGACGTCTCTTTTGTTGCCAAAATTAAATATTCGTCCTAAAAAGTTAATATTTGGTGATGGTTATAAAGGGTTTTCTGAAGCTGCTCCTTTTGATAGTATTATTGTAACGGCTGGAGCTCCTTTTATTCCACAGCCTTTAATGGCACAATTAAAAATAGGAGGAAGGTTAGTAATTCCAGTAGGAGAAAAGGAACAAATCATGACGTTATTGATTCGTAAAAACGAAACCCAATTTGAGAAACACGAATTTGGTGATTTTAAATTTGTCCCTCTTTTAGAAAATAAAAATTAGTTAACGAAGATTGGTTAATTTTTGTTTTAAAATTTCCAATTCGTCTAAGATGGAAGTGATTTCTTTTTCTTTGGATGAATTGCCAACTTCAATTCCTTTTTCTTGAAGAATTTCGGTAATAGCTTGAATCGCAAATGGATTTAAATCGAAATTATGGTCGAGTTTTACTTTGTACCAAGCGACTAATAATGGCTTTAAATCGATTTCTAAAATTTGGGCAAGCGTTTGAACTTGTTTTTTGGTAGGAATGCGAAAACCATTTTCAAACTTACTAATCAAAGCTTGATCGATTTTCGCGATTTCTGCTAACTTTCTGGTAGAAAGTTCTTTATCTATTCGGGCTTGTTTTAAAATTTCTTTCATAAAGTATGATTAGAAACTTTTCTTAATTCGATCTAAATCGCGTTTGGTATCTTGCTCTTTCAGTGATTCACGTTTGTCGTAGTTTTTCTTACCTCTACACAAAGCAATGTCTAATTTAGCCAATCCTTTTTCATTGGTAAACAGACGAAGCGGAACAATTGTTAATCCTTTATTATCCGAATCTTTATCGAGTTTTTTTAGTTCGCGTTTATTCAATAATAATTTACGTTCACTTTTTGCTTTGTGATTGTAGTGGGTTCCGTATAAATATTCTTCGATGTGGGAGTTAATTACAAATAACTCGCCATCATGAAATTCACAAAAACTTTCAGCAATAGAAGCTTTTCCCAGACGAATGGATTTGATTTCGGTTCCGGTTAAAACGATTCCAGCGGTATATTTGTCTAAAATTTCGTAATCGAATTTAGCTCTTTTATTAAGTATGTTAACGGTCTTTTGCATATAGATTACAAATGTAAATCAAAATTATAGCATTTTAAAATGATAATTAGAGATTAATAATTTTCAAACAATGATTTATATCAGTTTTTACGATTTTTCATCTAAATATCTTTGACTCATAATTTTAAACTTAACAAAATGAGAAAAATAGTTTTTGCTTTGATGGCAATGTCTTTGATGACAATTAATTTTGTAAATGCACAAGATAAAGATGAAAAGGTCAATGATTTTAAAAGATGGCAAGTTCGTTTAAGAGCAGTGGGTGTAACTCCAGATGAAAGTGCTAAAATTGGTATTATCGGTGGTGATGTTGCAATTTCGAATGCTTTAATTCCAGAATTGGACTTTACTTATTTCTTTACAGAACATTTTGCTGCAGAATTGATTTTGGGAACTGCAAAACACGATGTAAAAGCAATTAATACTGCTGCGGGAAATGTAGATTTAGGAAGTGTTTGGTTATTACCTCCAACATTAACGGCACAATATCATTTTTATACATCGGATAAAAAAGTTTTAAAACCTTACATTGGAGCTGGTGTAAATTATACATTATTTTACAATGTTAAATCGGGTGGCGTTGCTGATGTAAAATATGATAATGCATTAGGATATGCAGCTCAAGTAGGTTTTGACTTAATGTTAAATGATAAATTTTTCATAAACGTAGATGCAAAAAGATTGTTCTTAAACACAGATGTTACAGTTGATGCATCAAATTTAGCTCCAGGTTTAAGCATTCCAGCTAAGGTAGATATTGACCCTTGGTTATTTGGAGTTGGAGTTGGTATGAAATTTTAAGTGTTATTGGTTAGTTTATAAAAAAGAGGATGAATTTTCATCCTCTTTTTTTATTTCTTATAGTGAAATTTCAAATTAGTCATTCTTTTTATTAACTTTAGGGTATTAAACGAATAAAATTAATTATGGACTCAATATTTGAATTGATAGATAAAGAATCTATTGCATATTTGAATTTTCCTCAAATTGATGTACTCAAAGACAAGGAAGAAATGATTGCTAGGATAAATGATTTGGATAGAGCTCTTTCACTTGGAAATTTAGAACACTTAAAAATAAAAATTTATTTTGAAGATGATACTTCTAAAAAAGTGGTTGAAACAACTATTTGGGGAGTTACTGATGAACGAGTAATATTAAAACAAGGTATTGTAATTCCGGTAAAAAGAATTCATAAAATAGTGTAACTTTAAATCAGATTATATATGAAAAAAGTAGCTCTTCTGGGTTTATCCCTACTATTCACATTAAGTTCTTTAGCGCAAGATACAAAAGCAACTAAAGAAGCTAAAAAGACAACTACAGAACAAGCGGAAAAAAAGAAAAAAGAAGCTGACAAGAAAAAGAAAGAAGTTGATAAAAAAGCAGAATCTGTAAAAAAAGATGCTAAATCAAAAGCAGATGAAGCTTCTGCAAAAGGAAAAGCTACAGCATCAACTTCAAAAGCTAAAGCTATTGCAAAGCAAGAAGAAGCTAAAGCAAAAGTTGATGCAAAAAAAGCAGACACTAAGGCTAAAGTAGAAACAAAAAAAGCAGAAGCTAAAACTAAAGTGAAGAAGACTGAAGCTGAAGAAAAAGAAGACTTGAAAGAAACCGCAATTTCTAGAGCAGCAGAGAAAAAGGTTACGGATAAAGTAACTGGTAAATACAAAGGAAAAAAAGTATTTACAGGACCAAGAGGTGGTAAATATTATATCAATAAAAACGGAAATAAAACCTATATCGACTAAATTGAAAATCCCGAGAAATCGGGATTTTTTTATATTTTTATTTTGATTGTTCTTGAAAAAGTTTCTTTTGGTTGTAATAAATTAATTCCTTCTTTTTCAAAAATATTTCCGTTATGATTTCCATTATCAGCTAAACCACACCAAGGTTCAATACACAAAAAAGGAGCGTTAGGTTTGGTCCAAATTCCTAAGTAAGGAAATCCTTCAAATTGAACAGTAATAACAGGTTCATTCTTTTTTAAAAGTGTCAATTCATTTGATTGTAAATGCTTAAAAACTAAAGCGTCTTTTTCAAAAAGAGTGTAATTCAAATCAATAATCCCATTTTCTGATTGTATTTTTTTGGATACTGTATTAAATTGCTCGTTATCTAATTCATGCGATATAAATTCTTCGGTTTGGTTAAATTTCAAGGAATAATCAGAAAATGAATTTTCAATTGCAAAAGCAGGATGCGCTCCAATAGAAAAAGGCATTGTTGCTTCTGATTTGTTTTCAACGGAATACTTTATTTTTAATTCGTTTTCGTCTAATTCATATTCCAATCGTAATTCAAACTCAAACGGATAATTTTTCAAAGTTTCGGAATTACTTTCCAATACAAAAGCAACGGAACTTTCGGTTTGATTTACAATTTGAAATTCGAAATTTCTAGCAAAACCATGTCGTGGTAATTCGTATATTTTATTGTCAATGCTGTAAGTGTCATTTTTTAATCGCCCTACAATAGGAAACAATATCGGAGACGTTTTGTTCCAATACGTTTCATCAACTGTCCAAATGTAATTTTTGGAATCTTTTTCTAATCGGATTAATTCGGCACCAAGAGTATTAATTGATGCCGAAATTTTATTATTTTTTATGGTTATAATCATTTGTTGAAATTTCGTTTTAACAAGCCATAAATTACGGTATCTGTAAATTCATTGTTGTAATAAAAGTTCTCTTTAAAATGCGCTTCTTTTTCAAAACCATTTTTTTGTAAAACGCGCTCTGATGCAATGTGTCTAGAATCAATAACAGCTTCAATAGAATGAAAATTTAAGGTATTGAAAGCATAATCTAATAGTGTTTTAACCGCTTCTGTAACATAACCTTTTCCGTTGTGTTCAGGTACAATCATGTAACCTAATTCGGTTCTAAAATGTTCAGGTTGGGTTCTGTAAAATCCCATAATTCCAATGCATTTATTGCTTCCTTTTTCGGTTACAGCCCAGTTGATATCGAGATTTTCGTCTATTTTATCGTTAATGATTTTGATGTGATTCAAAGCATCTTCAATATTTGTAGCGAGTGGTCTCGGAATAAATTTCATGGTTTCAGGATTGCCTCGAAGTGCTAAAATTTCTGGAGCATCATTATCTGTTAGTTTTCTAAAACGCAAACGTTCTGATTCTAATATTGGAAAAGGAGAGAAGTTGAGTTGTAACATTTTTATAATTTGTTTTTTTATTGAGTTTGAAATTGCTCTTGAATAGCTTTGTCTTGTTTTTTACTGAAGAAAATTAACATACAAATAGCGCCAATGGTTGCATACAGCATATCCGATTGTGTGTCCCAAATGTAACCTTGTGTTCCCAAAAACGCATCTCCACCTTCCCCAGTACACAAAGAAACACCCCATTCTAACCATTCGTAAGCGGCACTTATTGCCAAACAAACCGCTACAATGATGAAGTTGAAGAAACTTTTGTTAGAAATAACATTTTTACGAATGAATAATTCTCGCACAATCATAGCTGGAACAAAGCCTTGAGCAAAATGCCCCACTTTATCGTAGTTGTTTCGAGTTTGATGAAACGTTTCTTTTATCCATTCAAATGGAGGAACTTCTGCATACGTATAATGCCCGCCAAGGAATAAGATGTAGCAATGAATGAGAATAAAAAAGTACGTAAAATTGGTAAACTGAAAACGCTTAAAGGTAAAAGCTAGAATTGCGAATCCAATAATGGCAGGTAATACTTCTAAAAACCAAGTAAAATATTCTTTTGGAAGAATTCCAGAAATTAATAATCCGACAAAGAATAATAGAGAATAAAGTTGTAGTTTTTTCATTTAGTTAATTTGCTTTTTCTTTAAAATTAAAGCACTTATTAACGAAAATACAATTCCTAATGGTAATATTTCCATATAAGTTAATAATATAACCATAATTGGACTTTTATACATTTCTTTAAAGGAATTCATATCTTCGGTTACTTTAGCTACTTCATCTGGACTTGCTTTTGCAATAGCCATATCCGTATAATGTTCTGCAAAATTTGGGAAGAAATTATACAAAATCACCAACCAAACTAAAACATAAATAGTTGAAATAATTAACGTAATCCAAAAACCTGTTAGGAATGCTTTTCCAAGAGAAATGAAACCATTATTTGCATCTCGTTGTTGTTTAATTCCTAATACCACAAAGATGAAAGCAAGAAGCATTCCAGCAAAACCAAAAAACATGCTTACTTCTTTTTCTGGATTTGCTTTCATGTAGAAAGTGACTGATAGTAATAATACAGAAACAATAAGGCTTCCAAATATTCCATTTTTTAAAACAATATTGTTCATGATGATTAGTTTTTGGTTAGTGAATCAAATTTAATGAAATTATTCTATGAAATCTAAATCTTTATTATGGGTTTCTGAAATAGTTAGGGTAGAGTAAATGCCTAATCCAAAAGCAAACAAACCCACTATTGCAGCTGCCGTTATAACGCCATTATTGACTTTTAAACCATCAAAAGCTAATAACATAACAGGAACTAATCCTCTAACCATATTAGGAATGGTAGTGGTTGCAGTACTTCTAATATTGGTTCCAAATTGTTCTGCTCCAACGGTTACAAACATGGCCCAATAGCCAGTGCCTAATCCTAACCAAGCACAATAGAAGTAGTACATATTTTCCGATTTTGTTCCGCCATAAAGCATTAAAACCACACCTATAATCGTAAATAGCATCATATAAACAATCGCTTTTTTTCGAGAATGTAACCAATGAGAAATAAATCCACTAGCAAAATCTCCAATAGAAATTCCTACATACGCCCACATAATAGCCTTTCCAGGTTGAATATTTTCAATTCCCATAACAATAGCAAATTGATTGGCCATCACCGCTAAAATTCCGATACAAAACCAAGTGGGTAAACCAATGGCAATGCATTTCATGTATTTCACGAAACGATTCCAATTGGTAAAAAATGAAAAGAAATTTCCTTTTTTGATATCGGAATCATGTTTGATGTCGTTATAAATTCCAGATTCTGCGACACTGATTCGCAATATCAAAAGCATTAATCCTAAAGCACCACCAATGTAGTATGCAATCGTCCAATCTCCAGCTAATTCTACGGTTAATTGCGCTACAACAGCTCCAAGTAATCCAAATCCTGCTACAATTGAAGTTCCAATAGCACGCAATTGTTTGGGTAAAGATTCGGATACTAAAGTAATTCCAGCACCGAGTTCACCTGCTAAACCAATTCCTGCAATGAATCGTAGCCATGCGTATAACATGGTTTTATCTTCAACTGGAAAATGAGGCAAAAATCCGCAAGCAATATTCGCTAAAGAATACACTAATATGGAACCAAACAAAACGGAGAGCCTTCCTTTTTTATCTCCTAAAATACCCCAAAGAATTCCGCCTAATAATAATCCAACCATTTGGTAATTGAGAATCATGGTTCCAGCCGTATCCACATCTAAATTCATATCTTTTAAGCTGGGAACACGAACAATTCCAAAAAGTAATAAATCGTAAATATCTACAAAGTAGCCTAAAGCTGCTACAATTACTGGAAACGATAATAAATGTTTTAGTTTTTCTTGGGTTGTAAATTCTTTCATTGGGTTGCATTTGTTTCAAAAATAGAAAAATAATTGGTTATCAGATAAAAAAAGAAACACCGATTCAAAATTGAACCGGTGTTTCCCAAACTAAAACAAACTTAACCCATTATAAACCCATGGATTGGGGTATGTTTTGTGAATTTATTTTACCAATTCACTTTGATTTCTAAATACTAATTGACCGTCAAAACAATCTAATAGAATAATACTATCAGTAGTCACTTTTCCTGCTAAAATTTCTTTCGAAAGTTGGTTCAACACTTCTCGTTGAATAACACGTTTTACTGGTCGCGCTCCAAATTGAGGATCGTATCCTTTTTCTGCTAAATATGCTACTGCTTCTGGAGTGGCATCCATAGTAATGTGCTGTTGTGCTAACATTTTAATCACACCTTTCAATTGTAAACCTACAATTTCTTTAATGTTTTTATCGGTTAACGGTGTGAACATTACGATTTCATCGATACGGTTGATGAACTCAGGTCTAACGGTTTGTTTCAATAAGCCTAAAACTTCTGTTTTTGCCGCTTCGGTTGCTGCTTCAATTCCACCTTTTAAATTCTCGAATTTCTCTTGAATTATTTGACTTCCCATATTCGAAGTCATGATGATAATGGTGTTTTTGAAATCCGCCACGCGACCTTTGTTATCGGTTAATCGACCCTCATCTAATACTTGTAATAAGATATTAAATGTATCAGGATGCGCTTTTTCAATTTCATCTAACAATACTACAGAATACGGTTTTCTTCGAACGGCTTCTGTTAATTGTCCGCCTTCGTCATAACCTACATATCCTGGAGGTGCACCAACTAATCTACTTACCGCATGACGTTCTTGATATTCACTCATATCAATTCGAGTCATCGCATTTTCATCGTCGAATAGATATTCGGCTAATGCTTTTGCTAATTCGGTTTTACCAACACCTGTTGTTCCTAAGAATAAGAACGAACCAATTGGTTTTTTAGCATCTTGTAAACCAGCACGACTTCTTCTAACGGCATCACTAATGGCTTCAATGGCTTCTTCTTGTCCAACTACTCTTCGATGTAACTCATCTTCTAATTTGAGCAGTTTTTCTCTTTCACTTTGAAGCATTTTAGTTACTGGAATTCCTGTCCATTTGGCTACCACTTCTGCGATATCGTCATGCGTAACTTCTTCTTTTATTAAAGAATTTCCAGCTTGATTTTCTGCTAATTGTGTTTGTAAAGCATCTAATCGTTCTTGTGCTTCTTTTATTTTTCCGTAACGGATTTCAGCTACTTTTCCGTAATCTCCATTTCTTTCGGCCTGTTCGGCTTCGATTTTAAAATCTTCAATTTCTAATTTTACCGCTTGAATGTTATCTACAACGTCTTTTTCTGATTTCCATTTGGTGAAAATTTCGTTGCGTTCTTCTTTTAAATTCGCTAAATCTAAACCAAGAACTTTCAACTTAGTTTCATCATTCTCACGTTTGATGGCTTCAATTTCGATTTCCAATTGCATGATTTTTCTATCCAAAACATCTAATTCTTCAGGTTTTGAATTGATTTCCATACGCAATTTTGAAGCCGCTTCGTCCATCAAGTCAATCGCTTTATCTGGTAAGAAACGATTGGTAATATAACGTTGCGAAAGTTCTACCGCAGCGATAATAGCATCGTCTTTGATACGAACTTTATGATGTGCTTCATATTTTTCTTTGATACCGCGTAAAATTGAAATCGCGCTTTCTGTGTCAGGTTCGTCTATATTTACTTTTTGGAAACGTCTTTCAAGCGCTTTATCTTTTTCGAAATATTTTTGATATTCGTCTAAAGTCGTCGCTCCAATCGCACGTAATTCACCACGAGCTAGAGCAGGTTTTAATATGTTAGCTGCATCCATAGCGCCTTCACCACCACCAGCACCCACTAAGGTGTGAATTTCGTCAATGAAAAGCACGATATCACCTTCGGCTGAAGTTACTTCTTTTACTACGGCTTTTAATCGTTCTTCAAATTCTCCTTTGTATTTGGCTCCAGCAATTAAGGCACCCATATCTAAAGAATAAACAATTTTATCTTTCAGATTTTCAGGAACATCACCATCTACAATTCGATGCGCTAGACCTTCTGCAATAGCTGTTTTACCAACACCTGGTTCCCCAATTAACATTGGATTGTTTTTGGTTCTTCGAGTTAGGATTTGTAAAACCCTACGGATTTCTTCATCGCGACCAATAACAGGGTCTAATTTGCCGGTACGTGCTAATTCGTTAAGGTTTTTAGCATATTTGTTCAAAGAATTGTATGTTTCTTCTG
>DIST01000024.1 GCA_002421645.1 Flavobacterium sp. UBA6203 | reverse complement strand
CATGATTCGCTCCGCATATTCTAATTCTTCTAAAATCCTTTCATAGTTTGCATAGTTTGCTTGTGCAGTTAGTCCTAATGCTTTTAAACGTTCGGTTCTAATGACATTTAATTGTTCAGGATTAATTCTAAGTCCAATAATCTTTTTATTAGGAATCTCAAATAATTCGTCAGGAATATCCACCTCTGGAACCAATGGTACGTTAGCAACCT
Source organism: Flavobacterium sp. UBA6203 (assembly GCA_002421645.1). Next base: position 67,025 of record DIST01000024.1, on the reverse strand, counting down.
TTATCCGTTTATGTGCTAGATACATGGATAATGGCGTTTTTGAGGTTCTAGAAACACCAATCAATACAACATCCGCCTTTAATAGGCCTCTAGGATCTCTTCCATCGTCATATTTAACCGCAAATTCAATCGCTTCTACTTTTTTGAAATAATCCTCATCTAATTTCCGAACTAATCCCGGCTGCATTTTTGGAGGTGATTGATAGATGGATTGAAATGCATTCATAATCGGACTCATAACATCCACGGTAATAATTCCTTTTTCTTTTGCTAATTCAATTAAGTAGTCTTTTAATTCTTGAATCACAAGTGTAAAAACAATTAACCCATTTTCTGCTACTGCAGACTCTACGATTTCTGCAATCGTCTCTTTATCATCAATATATGAAAATCTGCGTACTTCCGCCTGCCCACCATTAAATTGACTGCTTGCTGCTCTTACTACATATTCCGCTGTTTCTCCAATACTATCTGACACCACATAAACAATTGGTTTTTCTACTGTAGTAATCTTAGTCCCCTCCTAAAATTAATGATTAATTATCTTTGCCTAATTCAACAAAGGCTTTCGTAATCGTCGTTTTTGTCACTCTACCAATAATCTCTAAACCATCTTCTGATTCTTTTACGACGGGTAGAGAGTCAATTTGATATTGGATCAATTTATTTGCTACTTCAATTAAAGTATCTTCTAATTTACAGGTTACGATATTTGGCATTCTTGTCATAACAATAGATACAGGCAATTCATTTAAGTTTTGTTTGCCAATGGCTACCTTTAGCATGTCCTTTCGTGATATAATTCCAGCTAAGGTTCCCTTTTCTTTAACAACGGCAAGTGTACCTACATCTTCCATAAACATTGTTACAATTGCATCATAAACAGAAGCTTCCTCTTTAATCACTACAGGGACAGCTTTATAGTCCTTTACTAGCATTTTGTGCAAGGTTTCCTGCAAAATTTGGTTTCCTTTTTTCCCAGCATAATAGTACCCTACACGAGGTCTCGCATCTAAAAAGCCTGACATCGTTAAAATAGCAAGATCTGGTCTTAAAGTTGCTCTAGTGAGGTTGAGCTTTTCTGCAATTTGTTCCCCTGTTATTGGACCTTCCGTTTTGACAATCGTTAAAATTTGCTCTTGTCGTTTTGTTAGCTCGATGTTATCCACCACCCTAAAAAATATGTGTTATACTATTTAACGAAATATCCTATATAGTATATACTATATCGAATTGAACTTTCTTGCAACAAAAAAATCTTCATTCTTGCTCAAAAGAATTGAGAAGAACGAAGATTGATATCCTTAACTGGTTCTTAAAATACGAATAGTAAATTGAGCATTGAGTAAATAAACCATCGATAACGTTGATAAGAAGGGATATATCCAATAAAAGAGGGCAAATGCAGTTATCGGCAAGGAAAGTAGCTCTCTTTGGTTTCTTAAAATTGTAATATGAACCATATTGGAATTTCTCAATAAACTTTTCACTGCATTTTTAAGATATCGACCAGATACATGATAAAATTCTTCATGAACAGTTGACTTTTCTTTTAGATATTCTTGATTATGCACTGCTTTAAATTGCTGTAAATCATCCAGTGCAGAAATTAAATTATACTCATTTTTTTGCAAAAAATATCGTGCTTCTTCTTTGCTACAAGGAATTCGGCGCTGTAAAATTTCAATCAGGATATCCTCTTTTTTGGTTTCCAAAGTGAAATATCCCCCCCTTACTTTACAATTTAGATTACAAATTATACTTCTTCATTTGATCTAAAAAGTGCCTTGATTTAAATTCAATCCCTACATATTCGTCAAAAAATGAACGAAGAATAAACTGTAGCTGTGATTTGGTTGATGCCTTAACATTAATATCACCTAATCTTCGAATATCCATCTGATCAAATATTCTTAGTAATTTTAGTGTTCCTTCTTGAATCGTAATTGTCGGATGATTGATGTGCTCCTGACAAACTAAACCTCCATCAGCAATACTCAAGGTAAAAGCACCTTTTTCTGAACCACATAGAGAGCAAGAATATAAATTAGGAAGATAGCCAGCATTTTTTAACATTTTCATTTCAAAAATTCTAGCCACAATCTCATTATCCTTACCCTCATTGATTTGTTCAATACTAGAAAGCAGTTGCTGATAAAGAAATGGCTCTGGTTGTTCAGACTCCACCATTCGATCCACTAATTCCACTATATAAGCAACATAGGCTGTTTTTTGAATATCCTTTTGAATTTCTGCAAAACGATGAAGAATCTCCCCTTGATTAAGAGTACCCATTTGTGTGCCTTTATAAAAAACAAACTCTCCATGTGTAAATAATTGAGTTACACCCGACAATCTGCTTTTCGTTTTTTTTGCTCCCCTAGCCATAAGGCTTATTTTTCCGTAATTACCGGTAAATACTGTTAGTATTTTGTTTCCCTCTCCATAGTCAAGGGTTTTGATAATGATCCCCTCGGTCTTTATAATCATTGGTTCACCCACTAATATTTTTATCTATCTTACTACTGTAAAAATTCCAAATGATTCTTTTGGGCACTCAATTGAGAATCTTGCTCTTCATCCCTTATATCGTGACATTCCTTATATAAGAGATAAGCATCAATCTGTCCACTGTTCCAGAAAAAATTCCACGAAAAATCTTTCATGGTTTTTTCACTCCTTTTATTACAGATTGAGGTACCTGTACATATTAGAATAAGCGTAAACCTCAAATTTTATCCTAGGAAAAAAATACTACATCAGCTACCTGTAAAAAGAAATCGCCTAAAACTCTTCATCTTGAAAATAACCAAAATCCTTCAATAAATGGTCTTTATTTTTCCAGTCTTCTTTTACTCTTACCCATAATTCGAGAAAAACTTTAGACCCTAGAAGTCGTTCAATATCTAACCTTGCTTGCTTCCCAATTTCCTTTAACATTTGGCCATTCTTCCCGATGATAATCCCTTTTTGCGATTTTCGTTCAGTTACAATTGTAGCATGAATCAATACGCTATCTGGATTTTCATCTCCTTGCTTCATTTGTTCAATAACAACAGCAATGGAATGAGGGACCTCTTCTCTTGTGAGATGTAAAATCTTTTCTCTAATTAATTCAGAAACGATAAATCGTTCAGGATGCTCTGTAATTTGATCTGCAGGATAGTATAACGGGCCTTCGGGTAAGAAATGGAAAATTTGTTTAAGCAGATTTTCAACATTATTTCCTTGTAACGCAGAAATAGGAATAATCTCAGTAAAGTCAAATTTTTGACGATAAGAATCAATGATTGGTAACAAATCCTCTGGCTTCACTAGATCTATCTTATTTAGAACTAGATAAACAGGGGTTTTTACCTCCTTTAATTGGTTCAGGATAAATTGCTCGCCCGCACCAAATTTATTATTCACATCAATTAAATATAGAATTAAGTCAACCTCTTGTAATGAGGTTAATGCCACGTCCATCATGTATTTACCAAGCTTTGTTGTTGGTTTATGTACCCCAGGAGTATCAATAAAAATAACCTGACCTCTTTGTTCTGTATATACTCCTCTAATTTTGTTTCTTGTAGTTTGCGGCTTATCAGACATAATTGCAATTTTTTGCCCTAAGACATGATTTAGTAATGTTGATTTGCCTACATTAGGTCGTCCAATAATCGCAACAAAGCCTGATTTAGTTTTCACCTGATTCATTTAAATCCTCCTGAGTAAAAGCACCTGGTAATAATTCTTCAATAGTGGTTTCTAGCTTATCTCCCTTTAGATTCGCTAAATAAACCTTTGCCTTAGGTGAGAAAAACTCCACCATTACCTGTCTGCATGCACCACACGGAGCAACAGGTCCTTCGGTATCTGCAACAATTGCAATAGAATCTAAGTCTAGATCCCCTTCAGAAACCGCTTTAAAAATCGCTGTTCTCTCTGCACAATTGGTTAGGCCATAGGATGCATTTTCAATATTTACTCCAGTATATAGTTTTCCACTCTTGGTAGTAATTGCAGCTCCTACTTCAAATTTCGAATATGGTACATAGGCTCTTTTCCTTGCTTCCTTTGCTTTTTCAATCAATGCGTCTGCATTCATTTTATATAACCCCCAAATTCATTTTTACGTAAATGCACTTATTTCGAATAGGAAACCTTGCATCTTTAATTTCCTATTCAATAAAAAAACCAAACTAGTAGATAGTACCCTACAATGGAAATGAGACTATTTTGCAATAAACCAAATCCAGAATACTCGTTTTTTTTCAGTAACCAAACTAAATATGGCAAAAGAAAAACAACGGCATAGATGATACTTATAACTAAAAGGGAAAGTGATAAACAAGCAAACTGGATCATTAACATCCCTATAAAAATCGATGGTGCTAACTGAATGCTTTTTTGTTTCCTCCAATATGATTTTACTATAAATGTAACTAAAATCAAAAAAGTAGCTGCAAATAAATAAAAGCCTTCGTTTGAGCTATTGATCTGTTGAAAGTGATGCGTGTAGAAATTCAAAAAATACGGCGAAATAATCCCAATACCAACAATCATTGAAATAATAGCGAGAATTAGTACTGCCCCAGCAGAAGTATCCTTTGCGATTTTCGCCAACGGATGTATTTCTTTTGTTACTAAATCCACAGTTGTTTCTATCGCTGTATTGATCATTTCAGCAGAAAGAACAATACCGATTAATATCAGTACTGTGATCACATCATTCATATGAAAATGTAACCACATCCCCAGTAGTAAAACTACTAAAGATATGGCTACATGAATTTTCATATTCCTTTGTGTGGCAATCGTATACGTAATACCATCACTTGCATAGTGAAAACTTCTAATCAGCTTCTTTATCAAGGGAAATCACCCTTATTATTTTATTTATCTTAAAATATGGAGCTGCTCTAGTACTTTTTCTTGTTTAGCAAACATTACTTTTTCTTCCTCTTCATTTTCGTGGTCATATCCAATCAAATGTAAAAAACCATGAACAGTTAAAAATCCTAGTTCCCGTTCAAAGGAATGACCATATTCTTCCGCCTGAGCTATTGCCCGGGGAATGGAAATAACGATGTCTCCAAGAGTATCTTCAAATCCTTCCATTTCCTCTTCCACATCTTCATAATCAATATCTATCTCTTCACCCTCATTCATTGCGAAAGAGAGGACATCTGTAGGGCGATCAATACCACGGTATTCCTTATTGAGTTGATGAATTTCATCATCATCCACTAAGGTAACTACTACTTCCCCATTTAAAACAGACTCTAATTCACCTGCTTTTTCAATTACTTGTTTAATCATCGCAAAATGCTCTTCTGTCAGAGATTTGTTCTCCTGTTCATTTAAGACATCCACTTGAATCATTAGCTTGTTTTCGCTCCTTTTTCCTCCATCAAAGCTTTGTTATCCTCTGGATATTCAATTCTTGAATGAAATATCCCTTTTAAGGTTTCTAAGATGGAGATAGCTATAATTTCTATTTCTTTTAAAGTTAGGTCACACTCATTTAGTTGACCGTCATCTAATTTCGATTTTATTATTTTGCGTACAGTTTCTTCAATTGATTCATTGGTTGGTTGCTTAATTGAACGAACCGCTGCCTCAATACTATCTGCAATACTAACAATTGCTGCCTCTTTCGTTTGTGGTTTTGGTCCTGAATAACGATAATCTTTTTCCAGAATCGGTGTTTCTGATTCTTTGGCTGCTTTATGGTAAAAGAATCGAAGCAAAGAAGTTCCATGGTGCTCCATGGCAATATCCTGAATTGCTTTTGGTATTTTATGCTCCTTCAACATTTCTACGCCATCTTTAGTATGTGAGATAATAATATTTTTGCTTAAACTTGGTGAAATTTTATCATGTGGATTATCCATATTTAATTGGTTTTCAATAAAAAAAGTCGGTCTTTTTGTTTTTCCAAGGTCATGATAATATGCTCCAACCCTTGCTAATAAACCATTCGCTCCTATTGCTTCAGCAGCTGTTTCAGCTAGATTTCCAACAATGATACTATGGTGATACGTTCCTGGGGTCTCAATTAATAGCTTTCTAAGTAATGGGTGATTTGGATTAGAAAGCTCAATTAATCTAGTCGGAGATAATATTCCAAATACCGCCTCAAAAAATGGTAAAAAGCCAATCGTTAACACTGCAGAAAAAACTCCACTAAGCACACCATATAACAGAGCTATACTTGCACTTTCAATCGTATAGATTTGATTATTCATCAATAATATCATCGCAATGGATAAAAAATTAAATGCAGCCACGACAAGACCGGCTTTTAAGATGGCAGAGCGCTGATTGATTCTTCCTAATGCGAAGGCACCTGCCGCACTTCCAATTAAAGCAACAAAGCCATAACGGAAATCAAAGATCATTGTTTGGTCAGTATTAAAAATAATCCCCACAAAAACGCTAAAAATAGCCCCACTTAATAATGACAGCTTCATATTTATTAATAGTGAGATTAACATTACTCCAAATGCCATAGGCGCTAAAAAGCCAATCGGTGAATTAGGAACATTAACCTCCGCGATTCCTGTAATCCGAATACTAAAAAAGGTCAATAAAAAAATAATAAAAATCATCGTCAGAGCAATATTATCTTGATGTAAAATCGGCTTCATCCGCTCAATACTAAAATATAAGAGTAACAATAATAAGGTTACTAGCATCAATAATCCAAGATGCGGCAGGAGATTTGACGTATCCTTTAAAAGTCCTGTTGCTCTTAACTTTTCATAGATTGGTTTATCAATAATCTGACCTTCCTTCACAACCAACTCGTCCTTTTTAATAATTGTTGGTTGCACCTTTAGCTTTTCTTGCTCTCTCAAGGTGGTAGTCAAGTTTGGATTATAAAATTCATTTGGCTTAATAAAGTACTTGGTTATATCATAAGAAATATTCTTAATATTTTCTTCATTGTCATAAGGGTTAGATTGAACAAATCGCTGTACACTTTCATAGGAGAGGTCTAGTTCCTTCAATTTAACGCCATCATTCATCACCGAGTCTAACGTTGATTTAGAAATATACTTGATATTCTTTATTTTATCTTCACTTAATCCTGCTAAAATCTTTAAATTTTCTTGTGACAAAATAGCAGTTAGATTGTCATCTTCATTTACTTGTTCTAGTATTTGTTGCTCTGTAATTCCCTCTTGTCTAATAATCGTCAGGATTGAATTAAAAAGTGCTTCTAACTGTGTTAGTTGATCATTAACAATATTCTCATCAATCGTATACTGATCGGCTATGCTTTTAGCAGCCTTTTCTTGTTCAAATTCAGTAGCATACTGATCTACCACTCGAATAGGTGAATATAGAGTGACTGGACTTAATTCACCTAGCTTTAATTCATAGGTTTTGGGAATAACTTGTCCCATTAACAAAAGATACATCACAAGGCCTAAAGTGGTGTACATCAAAACACGAACAGAGGGATGCTGTATCCAACCTTCTGTTAATTGAGCGATATTCCATTTTTTCGGCATTTCCTTTTCCATTCTCCTCGCCCCTTTTTGAAGGCTTTTATATGTTTACTTGATCTTTTTCGTAAGCCATAATAATTTTTCTTACCAATTGATGCCTTACTACATCATGCTCAGACAAATAGATAAAGCCAATATCCCGAATACCTTTTAAAATTCGTTCTGCTTCCCTCAAGCCTGATTTCACTTTAGTCGGTAAATCCACTTGAGTAATATCCCCGGTAATCACCATTTTAGACCCAAAGCCTAAGCGTGTCAAAAACATCTTCATTTGCTCTGGGGTTGAATTTTGTGCTTCATCCAAAATAACAAAGGAGTCATCCAATGTTCTACCCCTCATGTAAGCTAGGGGAGCAATCTCAATCATTCCTCTTTCCATCAGCTTTGTTGTATGTTCAAGTCCCATAAGATCATATAAAGCATCATAAATTGGTCTTAAATAAGGGTCAACCTTCTCCTGAAGATCTCCAGGTAAGAAACCAAGATTTTCCCCAGCTTCCACTGCAGGTCTTGTTAAAACAATTTTTTTAACTTGATTTTGTTTTAAAGCTGCTACAGCCATTACTACTGCTAAATATGTTTTCCCTGTACCTGCAGGACCAATGCCAAAAACAATATCCTTTTTTCGAATGGAAGTAATATAATGTTTTTGGCCTAATGTTTTGACTCTAATTTCTTTACCTTTGTGGGTAGTAAAAATTTTTTCATCATAAACATCTAGAAGTTCAGCAATTAAATCCTCTTTCATAAGATCTAATGCATAATAGATATCTCTTTCTGATAATCGATATCCTTTTTGCACTAATTTTAATAGAACATCAAAGAGCTCCTTTACCTGAGATGCCTTTTCTGAGTCACCTTGAATTAGGATACTCTCATTACGAGTTAAAATTTGAACATTAGTATTTTTTTCAATAATATCTAAGAATTGGTCATTTGGACCAAACAAATGTAGTCTTTCTTCTGCATTCTGTAGGCTAATGTTTGGGTTATTTGTGTCTATCTGCAAATTCCTCATTCTCCTTGATTAATAGGTTCACCATGAATGATTGGTTGTGTTGCCGTAATATCTTCTATTACTTCAAAAAGAAGCTTTAATGATACTTTATCATTCTCTACGCTTTGGTGCAAAATTTTTTGATTCTTGATAATCGCTTCCTTTGATATTTGAGCTAATAATCGCTTGGTTGCTTGATCTACTGCTAGCTTCATTGCCTCTTCTACTGTTAAAAGCCGTTCATTGGATTGATATTCCATTAACTTAACCCTCATCAATCCAATAGGTAAAGGACGATTTCTAATAGAAATTACCTTTGGTTGATAATCCTTTTGGTAATTTTCAAAAGGAACCTTTTGAAATCCTTTTATTTTTAGCATCCACTTCCCAAACGATAAATATTCTTGAACTACCATTTCCCCCGTATATTCCTTCCAGGTTTGTTTTAATGGGATTGAAATCGTTGACTGATACCAAACCAAACCAGTTACTTTCCCTTTTGCAGCCACTGTCGTTTGGTTGTCTTCTTTTCCCATTATACCTGAAATCAATACTTCTCCCTTATTCACACGTTCATTTACCTTAACCATAGGTAGCCCATTTTCAGCTAATATTTGATAAATAATCGCATTTTTTGTGGAAATTATATTTTGTGGTGCATTAACATTTTCCTTTTCAGGCTTTACCTTTTCCACCACAGTGAATTCAAGATTGGTACCTTTTTGTTTGATTCCAATCCATGCAGCATCCTGTAGTTTGTACAATAACTTCTCTTGAATTATATCATACTCCTCTAGCTGAAATTTGAACATTCCTTGATGAATTCCTATTTCTGAGATTGCTTTTGAAATCTCATGCTCTGTTAACCGGTTATTTCCTTTAATTTCGATACTCCAGACCATTGAACTAAGCAGGTAAATGGACAATATAAATAAACTAATACCAACTACAAGTCCTTTTCTCATCTGAAGCTTGTTCAAATAAAAGGGAAGGCCAATCCGTTTAATCACATGAACCCTAGTATAAGTTTTCTTTAAAATAGGCTTTAATTTAAAAAAATCATCTATACTCACAGAAAAGGTTGTTTCCTGTGAATTGGCCATTTTTATATTCCAAATCTTAATATTGTTTTTACCAACTTGATTAATAAATAATTCCATATATTTACCACGAAGGGAACATACTACATATCCTTTAAACCAATTTAAATCCCGAGCACTCAACGATAAATCCCCCTATCATTTTAACTAATAAACTGTATATCTTGGATTAATCCTTCTATAAATACTTCCTCCGGTAAAATAGCACGTATGACCAATTGATCTCCAGTTATCTTTACTTCTCCTTTACTTAAGCGAAGATGTAGATGATGCTCATCAAACTGAATGACACCTCGATGATTTTCTATATATAATTGATAAGAGCCAATTACTGTTATTCTTGGCATATCAAAAATCACGTCTTTTGGTAGGTCTAGCTTTGAAGCTGCGAAATGCTTAAATTTTTGTCTTATCTTTTTCACGTGCCAAGCCTCCTCTCTCCCTCTTACACCCATATGCGAAGAAAAACTAATTTATGATACTAACCTATGTTCGCGAATACAAAAAAGTGGTTAGCATAAGAACGCTAACCACTTTCATTCAAGCATTAAATTAAATTGTATTAGGATTTAGTTATCTAATTCATTTATCTAATTCTTTTATAACTTACTGTTCGATGAGGTCTTTTGCCTCTTGGTGCACCTAGTACCTCTGACCAGATTATTCCTTGAACTAGCGCTTCAGAAGAAGGTGTAAGTCTGTTTGAACCTTTATTTTCTTCAAAAGCGACTTTTTTGTTACTACTGTCTACAATCGAAGCTTCTTTTAGATAAGGATCTTTTATCTCTTCTATAATTCTAGGCGCTTCTACTAACTTTTCTGACTTCACTACCCCTTCATCAAATTCTACCTTTTTCCTCAATGGTGGAATTGGCCAAGGAGACTCCTTTTCTGAATCATCCTTCGAAAAGGGATCAAATGGATCAAAAGGGTCAAAGGTTGGCCTTTTTGTTTGCTTTGGAAATTGATTCGTCCATGGCTCAGGCCGTGTTTCAGGAATGGGATTTGTTCTTTGACTTTGACTAGGTCTATTAGTTGTTCTCTGACCCGGTCTTGACCTCCCATTCTTCTTCTCATTTCCACCCATCAATTTGCTAATAACCCCATAAATGATGAAGATAATAATCAACCAATCCATGAGATCACCTATTTCTTATCGTTAGGATTTTGGTTATTAAGCTTTCCTAAGGAATCTCTCATTTCGGTATCGGCTGTAATATTTTGCATGTTTAGATAATCCATAACACCAAGCTTACCAGTTTTTAATGCTTCTGCCATTGCTAATGGCACTTGAGATTCAGCTTCTACTACCTTTGCATGCATTTCTTGTACTCTTGCTTTCATTTCTTGCTCTAACGCAACAGCCATTGCACGTCTTTCCTCTGCTTTTGCTTGAGCAATTCGCTTATCTGCTTCTGCTTGATCTGTCTGTAATTGCGCACCAATGTTTTTACCTACATCAACATCAGCAATATCGATGGATAAGATTTCAAATGCGGTACCTGCATCCAATCCTTTTTGAAGTACTGTAGTAGAGATAGAATCTGGATTTTCTAATGTTTCCTTGTGACTAGCTGCAGAACCAATCGTGGTAACAATACCCTCACCAACACGAGCTATAATGGTTTCTTCACCTGCTCCACCAACTAATCGGTCAATATTTGCTCGTACTGTTACACGAGCTCTAGCCTTCACTTCAATTCCATCCTTTGCTACTGCAGCAACAATAGGTGTTTCAATTACCTTTGGATTTACACTCATCTGTACTGCTTCTAACACATCTCGGCCTGCTAAATCAATTGCGGCAGCACGCTCAAAGGTTAAATTAATATCAGCTCTTTCAGCAGCAATTAACGCATTAACCACTCTGTCTACATTACCACCAGCTAAGTAATGACTTTCTAATTGATTCGTTGTTAAGCCAAGACCGGCTTTTGTTGCCTTGATTTGTGGATTTACAATTCTTGACGGTATTACTCGGCGTAATCTCATTCCTACTAAGGTAAAAATTCCTACTCGAACCCCTGATGCTAACGCAGAAATCCATAGCATAACCGGTACAAAGGTAAAGAATACAGATAATGCAATGATTCCTAGGGCGACAAACACTAAAAATGTTATTTCTGGACCCATCAAAAAACCTCCATTTTAAATTATTTAATATATTTTATTTTTTTACTTCCTTAACCACTATCCTTGAACCCTCTAATAAGACGACAACAACCTCTTTGTTCGCTTCAATTAATTCTCCTTGACTGACAACATCATATTTTTTATTATCAATGATTGCGATTCCAGAAGGTCTTAACTTACTAGAAGTGAATCCTTTTTTTCCAAGTAATGATTTATCATTACCATGAGAAACATATCCGGTTTCTTTTTTTTGCTCTTCTCTTAAAATAAACCGATTCCAAATCCCTTTATGTCCAAAGTATTTACCTAAAATAACGACAAGAACCGAATTAATGGCGATTGCAATGATTAAGCTGGTTAGGCCTAGCGTCGTATCAAAGGCAGCAAGAATAATTCCCATCATTAAAAGAATGATTCCACTAACCCCAAACAACCCAAAGCCAGGAACAAAGAGTTCAATGACCATTAGTACAAAACCTAAAATAAAGAAGATAATGTCCTCAATCCCAGCAAAACCTGCTACATAATGACCAAAAAAATAAAGTGCGATAGAAGATACCCCCAAAATCCCTGGAATACCAAAGCCAGGAATTAATAATTCTGTAATAATTCCCCCAAGACCAAGAATCATCAAGAATGTCATTACAACTGGACTCGTAACAAACCTTGCAATTTTCTCTGCAAAGGTTAATGATACATCGACCACCTGAGCATTTGCTTTATCCATTTTTGCTAAAAGCTCTGTTTTTCCATTTACGATATCTTCTGCATAGCCATATTCTAATGCCTGTTTTGCATTAAGTGTAATCAAATCTCCTCTTTTGGTTAATCCTGCGATTTCAATATTTGGATCAACCATGCCTACTGCTATTAGAGGGTCTCTACCTCTGTTCTCGGCAGCCTTCCCCATATGGCTAGCCCAAAATGAAGTGATTTTTGGATCTACATCAGCTGAGCCAGTAATCGTTCTAACGGCTGCTGCTCCAATAAAGCTATTTGGCTCCATATAAATTTGATCTGCATTTAAAGCGATAAATGAACCTGCAGATATTGCTTCCTTCTTTATGTATGCAATCACAGGAATTGGTTGTTTTTCAATTAGCTCTCCAATTTGAATAGCTGCATCTACTGCTCCACCAAGGGTATTGATTTCTAAAACAATTGCGTCAGCATTTGCTGCTTCTGCCTCATCAAATGCTCTTATTAGAAATTGTTCTAGTCCGCGTTCAATCTGTTGCTCAATGGGAACAAAATAGACCAAATCACTTTCCTTTGCATTCCCTGTTTGAATTGGAGATATTAACATTACTATACTCACAAAAAGGAAGAAAACTCTTATTAATATTTTGAATCTCTTCAATTTGTCACCCCCCTTAAATTAGGATAAAGTATGTATATTCTCTATTTTACTATATTTCCAATATTTATAACCTACTTTTCCGTTAATTAAGTGTGAAAAAGTTTTAAATATGTAAAAAACACCTAGGATCTCCCTAGGTGTTCTTGTTAGTTAAGATATTCTTGAACAAGCTGACTAGCTAATTTGCCATCTGCACGTCCATTTATCTTTGGTATAAGAGCTCCCATTACTTTACCCATATCTTTTTTACTGGTTGCTCCTACTTCGTTAATTACACTTTGTATTATATCTTTCAATTCCTGTTCAGATAACTGTTCAGGAAGATATTGGTGCAATATCTCAATTTCTGCTAGTAAGCCTTCCACTAAATCTTCTCGACCAGCATTTTTAAATTCTTGGAGGGAATCTCGTCTTTGTTTTAATTCGCGATTTAAAACAGTGATAATTTCGTCGTCAGATAACGTACTCTTACTTTCAATTTCTGCGTTTTTTATTGCAGAACGTACCATACGTATTACAGAAAGTTTTAGCTTATCCTTGTTCTTCATCGCTTGTTTCATATCTTCATTTAGACGATCATTTAATGACATTATTCTATAAATCCCCCTTAAAACTTACGTTTGCGCGCAGCCTCAGATTTCTTCTTACGCTTTACGCTTGGCTTTTCATAGTGTCTACGTTTCTTCACTTCAGCCAAAACGCCGTCCTTTGAAACGTTACGCTTGAAACGACGAAGAGCATTATCTAATGACTCATTTTTTCTTACGCGAATTTCTGACATACCTTTTCCCTCCCTCCGCAGTACCAAACAACATTATAACAAAGTATAACAAAGATTATTATATTATAATGAGAGAACTAGGTCAACAGAACATTATAACGGTAATTTTTCTCCACCTAAAACATGATAATGGATATGGTATACCTCTTGTCCACCATTTTCTCTACAATTATTCACAACACGGAAGCCAGTTTGATCGATTTCTAGTTTTTCCGCAACCTTTTGAATCACTAGATTTAAGCGCCCCATTAGCTCAATATCTTCCTCTTGTATATCCATAAAAGTAGGAATATGCTTCTTTGGAATGACTAAAACATGTACTTTTGCTTTTGGATGTATGTCATGAAAAGCGATGAATTGATCATCTTCATATACTTTATTCGCTGGAATTGCTCCATCAATTATTTTACAAAAAATGCAGTCGCTCATCAATTTCACCCCTTTTCCATTAATATTTATTAAAATCACTAAAATGCCTAAAAATTTCTATTTTATTTTAGCATAATTTTTATTCGTTTCCTAATTTTAAATAAAAAAATCATGAACATCTTTTTAAGAGACATTCATGATTACTTTTTCATCAAAGTCTTCAAATTCTTGTCCATACTCATCTTGAAGTGCTTCAATAAATATGGCAACAACATTTGCATCAAATTGCTTTCCAGCATATTTTTTTAGCTCTTCCACTGCTTCTGCCATTGACATCGCTTTTCGGTAAGAGCGATCAAAGGTCATTGCATCAAACGCATCTGTAATCGCCATGATTCTTGCGTGAAGCGGAATTTTATCCCCAACCAATCCATGGGGATAGCCTGTCCCATCCACTTTTTCATGATGGTGACGAATAACCGGTAAAAACTTCTTAAAGAAGTGAACATCCTTAACTAACTGATACCCTGCTTCTGGGTGATGTTTAATGATATTATATTCCTCATCCGTTAATCTGCCTGGTTTATTTAATATATCAAAAGGGACCTCAATTTTACCAATATCATGCCAAGAAGCAGCCTGTGATAGCTGTCTAATTTCTGATGACGGTAGCTTCATCTTCTTTGCAAGCATAACTGTCCAAAACTTTACCCTCTCCGAGTGTTGATGGGTGATTGGATCCATTTGCTTTAACATATGTAGAACAAAGTTTGTGTATGTAGATAGTTCATTGTCAAAGATATGACGATAAGTTAAAGCTGGCTTTAAGAAGTAAATTACAAAGGTAAAAATTGCTACACCAATTAGGTTTGTGTAGTAAAACAATACAACGTTAATAAGTCCCAAGAAAATTGTTATAAGTGCTGTTTTAGTTGCTAATATGCTTCCAATAAAGATATTAATATCAAATACTTTATTTTTTTCCAAGGAAATTACCAGCGAAATAATTATTTTATTTGTGATTGAAAAAATAAAACTAGATAAGAGTACCACTAACAGAAATGAGGCCGAGAATATTAATTCATCATTTAAAATTGGAAACATACTCTTTAAAATTGATGAAGCTAAGTAAATTGAAATACTAAAAGAAGAAGTATTAAAAAATCTTTTATATATTGGTACTTTTAATCCATGCATATACATGAAACTCGAGATAAATAAAATTGCATAAAATGTATCAAGAAAGACAAATGCTGGAACAACAAAAGGGAGCACTATAACATATATTGTATTGCTATAAAGGTCTTTTAAAAAATCTAGATTAATCAGTTTTGTAATAATAACCAAACCTAAAACAGTTAAAAATTGAACCTGATCAAAACTATTCCATGATGATATAATAATAGAAATAAAAATCAGATATACCAATAAAATGTAAGTTTTAAATATAATTTTCATCTTTATCGACTCCTAATAAAATGCATAGCATAATGATTCAATAAATTGTTATGCCCACATTGGCTCGTCTCCAACAGCAATATTTTTCTTGTTGTTGGATTTAATGATAGACTTAATCATCTTTAACATAAGTGATGACCTCCCTTAAAATAGATTTCTTCCATCTCAAGTTCGGCTCATCTCATTTGTCATCTCGGCTCTCACTATGCTATGCAAACTAAAAAACTATTAAATTAAAAATAAGGTTCACATCATATGTTCTAAACGGCGATTTAAAGCATCTAGTGTTGCTTTAGCAACAGAGGACAATAAATCCTTTGATTTGATTACTGAACCAACAAACATATGACCTGCACCAGATTTCTGATGTACAACAGTAACAGTAACTACAACGACATCCACCTGTCCCATATTAATCTCTCGGACTTGATCTACTCGAATACTATAATCATTAACGATTCTTGATATGGCTGATGCTGCAGCATTTGCAATTATATATTCTAACTCCATTTCAAAATAATGGGCTTCTACACTTTCAACAATTACATCTCCATTAAAATCTAACTGAACAAATCCCTCCGTAACACCATTCGATTTTTGTACCTGATATGCTGTTAAAAACCGAACTCGAGATTGTTCTAATGGAGTATCATTTTCAAATTGCTGCTCTACAATGCTTATTTTTTGATGATTGACTCTATAACCAGCAATTTGACGGAAGGTTTCTTCTACATCTCGCTTAATATCCTTTGGATGCCTTTTGCCATCACTAAATACACCAATGGCCATAACCTCCCCATCATCATCAAAATCTACATGAGCACCTCTCACATTTTTAAGGGTGCGAAATTGTTTTTCTAATTCTAGGACTATTTCTCTATTTTTCATATCAAATCTTCCTCTGATTTATCCTTAAATTTTATAAAATATTCCAATTCAATATACAATTCGTCAAATTTCTATAAAATCCTTCTTTTTATTACAAAAACTTTTTTAAATTAATTCTAATTGAATATTTTCATTATAAACTTTCATACATTAAAGGATTTATAGGCTGCTATGTCGAATTAATACAAGATATTAATTAACATGAAAATTTATACTTTAAAATAAAAAATGAGGAGTAACTATGAAAACAGTTACAAATAAAATCATACAATCCTTTAAATATGAAAAAATTAACCGTTCTTTTCAGCTTCTATGGTGGGGTAGACTCGTATCCCAGCTAGGAGATAAGCTGTATCTTTTAGCACTGCCATGGCTTGTATTAGATATTACCCATTCTGCTCTTTATAGTTCAATCACTCTAGCACTTGAAGTTGTTCCGCAAATTATCTTCTCACCTTTTATTGGGGTGTTAGTAGATCAATATCCTAGAAAGCGTTTAATGGTTATATCCGATTGGATTCGAGGTATTGCAGTTGGAGGAATTACTGTTTTAGCCTTCATCGATCATCTGGCAATAAGTTTTATTTATTTTGCAGCTATCATATTATCTATTTTCACATTAATCTTTGACTCCGCTTCTCAGGGATTCCTATCAATGGTTGTAAAAAAAGAAGAGTTAGTAAGTGCTAATGCAAGCCTAACCTTTGTAAACACTGTTATGCGTTTAATTGGCCCTGTAATTTCCGGAATAGCTATTGGAGTCTTTGGTGCAGCGGGCACAATAGGAGTGAATGCTATCTCCTTCTTCCTTTCAGCGATCATCTTATCTTTTTTGTCCGAAAATCAGAATACAAATTCAAAGCTAGCAATGAATCAGATCTATGCAAATATTAAAGAAGGATTTCAATATTTAATTTCTCATTCAGTTCTGTTTCCAATTGCTGTCTTTAGCACCTTTATGAATATTGGAATTACCTTGGTATCCACTTTATTAATCTTTGAAAGTAAAGAAAGTCTTGGTTATAGTTCAGAGCAAACAGCTATTATTTTCTGGTCTAGTGGTATTACGACTGTTATAGCTACGCTAATGATAAAGCACTTCAGTATTTTAAAAAATAAACGAAAAATGGTTCAGTATGGTAGCCTTGGTGTATTTTTATCAACAATTATTCTGCTAGTTGATCAAAATTTAATTACATTTACCATCTCCTATTCTCTAATTCTAGCAGTTGGTGTCGTTGTTAATGTAAACATGATGGCTTATAGACAAGAAGTAATACCAAACCATCTTTTTGGTCGTGTAATGACCTCTAATCGTGTTTTAGTTTCAGCATTTACTCCGATTGCAATGATTTTATCAGGATGGCTTGCAACAGAATATAGCAGTCTATTTGTTTTTCAATTAGCCGCTGGAATCATTTTTATCAATGTTTTATATGCTTGGTTTGGAAAATTAAATAAATTATAAACCTTTACTTCTTCCTGTTCCTTGTTCTGGTTCTTATTTGTCCCTTCATTTCATAAAGATGAAATAAGGACTAGTTGTGAGGGGCTGACTTTATGAGAGAGTTTATCATTCCATTAGCAACAGGAATAACATTATTTCTTTTTGGAATGCAAATAATGAGGGTTGGATTATTACGTTTATCTGGCGATTATCTAAGACAATTTTTATATAAATTCACGAAAACACCTTATCATGGTTTTTTTACGGGTACAGTGGCAACTCTTTTCTTGCAAAGTAGTAGTGCTGTAACCGTCATTACAATAGGCTTAATTAATGCGGGAGCAATTACCTTCTATCAGTCCATCGGTATTATTTTGGGTACAAATATTGGCACTGTAGCTACTGTTCAATTAATAGCTTTAAATATTGGAAAATGGGCCGTTCCATTATTAATGTTTGGAGCAGCTCTTGTTCTATTTCCTAAAAATAGTGTTCGAGCAACCGGATTGTTTATCGGAGGCTTTGCAATCATTTTTTTGGGGATGGATGCATTACAAATGATTTCAGAACCTATTCAGCGCTCTGCTATTATGACAAAAGTAATCGAGCTTCCTGAGCATCAACAGCTGATAGGGTTGCTGTTTGGAATAACCGTCACTGGAATTATTCAATCAAGTAGTGCAACAACTGCTTTAACGATGGGAATGATTTATTATCAAGGTATCCCTTTAAACTTTGGTATTGCCATTATTCTTGGCGCAAATATTGGTACCTGCTTTACAGCGATTTTAGCCAGTATTGGTGGCTCTAATGAAGGAAAACAAATGGCGATGGCCCATGTCTTACTAAATATCATTGGGGTTATTCTCTTTTATCCGTTAATCCCCAAGCTATCCCTTCTTGTTCAAACAATGACTGTATATCCTCCAACACAAATTGCCCATGCTCAGCTTATCTTTAATATTGCCAATTCATTAATTATCCTTCCTTTTGTGAAGCAATTTGAGCGATTAACCATACTTCTTTCACCTAGATAAATATTTCAACAAAAACAAATGGCTGTAAAATTAATGCTATGAAAAAAATAAGCCGAGGATTTCTCCTCAGCCTTATAGCTTAAAACGATTAATAATCGCTATCTCCTTGTAAACCATTAACAATCGCGATTCCGGAACTAGCTCCAATACGAGTTGCACCTGCTTCAATCATTTGCATTGCACCTTCGTAATCCCTTACTCCACCAGAAGCCTTTACTCCCATTTCTGGGCCAACTGTTTCTCTCATTAGCTTAATATCTTCATAGGTTGCACCACCCTTGCCAAAACCAGTTGATGTTTTAACAAAGTCAGCACCAGCGCTTTTACTTAATTCACACGCTTTTACGATTTCTTCTTTCGTTAGAAATCCAGTTTCTAAAATAACCTTAACTAACGCTTTTCCCTTAGCAGCAGCTACAACCGCTTTAATATCTTCTTCCACAACATCGTATTGATTTGATTTTAAAGCACCAATATTAATTACCATATCTACTTCTGTTGCACCATTTTCAATTGTATTGGTTGTTTCAAAAGCTTTTACTTCTTTAGTAGTTGCTCCTAAAGGAAAACCGATTACTGTACATACCTTTACATCGGTATCCTTTAATTGTTGATATGAGTATGAAACCCAGTAAGGATTTACACAAACAGATGCAAAATGATTTTCTTTTGCCTCTTCACAAATTTTGTGGATCATTTCTTGAGTTGCTTCTGGCTTTAATAAGGTGTGATCAATCATTTTTGCTAGTTCTTCTTTTTTCATAATGAATTCCTCCATCAAAATTTAATTAGTCCTAGTTCCTTTAAGGATTGTTTCATCACTTTTAAATTATTTTCATAACCAGCAGTCTGTTGCTTCTGCCAAGCATCCTCTAGTGTAAACCATTCAGCACTATTAATTTCACTAACCTGGACATGTATACTCGTAGAATCCGCTTCAACCAAATAATAGTGAACTTCTTTTTCAATTTTTTCATTGGTTGGGTGATAATATTCATAATACACTTTATCTAATGGTTTGATAATCCTACCCTTAATACCAGTCTCTTCTTCAATCTCTCGAAGCGCAGTTTCAGAATAGGTTTCTCCATCTTCAATTTTACCCTTGGGTAGTGTCCACTTCTGACACCGATCAAGAATCAACAGAATTCTGGTTGTGTTATTGTCTTTTACATAAACAACGCCACCAGCAGATATCTCTTTCAAGCTGACACCTCCCTTTTCTTTTTAATTTTCCTCCACTTCAACTAACTTACCCTGGCAAAATTCAGGTCCAACACTTTCCACTCGCACCTTACAAATTTTCCCCACGAGATTATAATCCCCTTCAATTACGACTTGAATGTAATTATCAGAGTATCCGATTAAATGTTCACTATTTAAATCATCTTTATAGGCTTTTTCAGGAATGATCTCTAATATCTTATCAATAAATTGAGCTGCATAGCTCATTTTCATTCGATTGGATAGCTCGATGACTTTTTGTACTCGCTCATGCTTCACATTTTCAGGCACCTGATTTTCCATTTTTGCAGCAGGTGTACCAGAACGCTTAGAATATGGAAAAACGTGAATTTCAGAAAAGAAGATGTCCTGCATAAAGCGGTATCCATTTTCAAATTGCTCATCTGTTTCACCTGGAAAACCAACAATTACGTCTGTTGTAATGGCTACATTAGGAACGACTTTTCTAATTTCTTCAATTTTGTTTTTAAATTCTTCAGTATTATATTTACGCTTCATACGTTGAAGAACTTCGTCATCCCCTGCCTGAAGTGGAATATGAAGATGTCTTACTACCTTATCGGATTTCTTAAGAACCTCTAAAACATCCTGATCAATTTGGCTGGCTTCAATGGAGCTAATGCGAATACGTTTTAATCCCTCAACTGCATCCAAATCCCATAATAGCTTTGCCAAACTATAATCCTCTATATCTTCGCCATAGCCACCAGTATGAATGCCTGTTAAAACAATCTCCTTATAGCCAGCTTCGACTAATTGCTTGGCTTGTTTAATCACATTTTCAGGTTTTCTACTTCGTAATAAACCCCTTGCCCAAGGGATGATACAGAATGTACAGAAGTTATTACAGCCTTCCTGAATCTTTAGTGAAGCTCTTGTTCTGTCAGAAAACTGTGGTACATCCAGTTCTTCAAATTCTTTTGTTTTCATTATATTGGTAACAGCATTGATAGGCTGTCGACTTACTAGATATTCTTCAACATATTGAACGATATTTTCTCGCCCTTGATTACCTACAATAATATCGACACCAGGAATATCAAGTATCTCGCCAGGAGAGGTCTGGGCATAGCAGCCAGTTACTGCAATGACAGCCTCTGGATTTTTTTTAATCGCTCTGCGAATGGTTTGTCTGCTTTTTTTATCTCCAGTATTGGTTACTGTGCAGGTATTTATTACATAAACATCTGCCTTTTGTTCAAATTCTACTTTTTCATATCCGTTATTCTTAAACAGATGCCAAATTGCCTCTGTTTCATACTGATTCACCTTACAGCCTAATGTATGAAAGGCAACACGCTTCATATTACCCCTCCAGTTCTTCTAGATGATAAATAATGTTCGCAATCCCAACTAAACCAGCTGTCTCTGTTCTTAAAATTCGTTTTCCTAAGGATACCGAAATTGCCCCTCGCTGTTCTGCTTGAAGGACCTCTTCCTCCGAAAAACCGCCCTCAGGGCCGATGATAAGTACTACTTCTGTTGGTTCTGGCTTCTTTTGCAACGATTCTGATAATGCCTTGGATAATCTCATAGTATTTTCCTTTTCATAGGCAATTAAAACAAATTTATCCGCTATCCTATCTAAAAGCTCCTTCCAGCTAAGTAAGGGCTCAATGATAGGGATTTTGCTTCGATGTGCTTGCTCTGCGGCTTCTTTGGCAATCTTTTCCCATCGTTCCCACTTTTTTTGTTCCTTTTTCTGATCGAGCTTTACAATTGTTCGTTGGGAAGTAAAAGGAATAAAAGTGGTCACGCCAGTTTCTGTACCTTTTTGGATAATAAGCTCCATTTTGTCTGCTTTGGGCAGTCCTTGTGCTAATAGAAGCTGAACTTTAGGCTCAGCAGTTTCTGTTAAAATGGATTCGCTAGAACAAATGATTTCTTTGGGATGAATTGTCTTAATCTTGGCGATAACATCATTTCCTAAACCATTACTACAAATAATTTCATCTCCAGGCTGGAGTCTCATCACTTTTGTAATATGATGTACATCATCCCCAATAATCTTCACTTCGTTTGAATTCATGTTATTTGGATCTACAAAATACCTTTGCATAATAAACTCCTATTATTCTAAACTTTTTTTGCAATGTATGCTATCCAATCTTCGATTTGAAGTGTTTCTTCAATCACAAAGCCATGCTCTACCAAATTGTCCTTTACTAAATCAGCCTTTGCTTGAATGATACCAGAGGTAATATATGTACCATTTGGCTTAAGTATCCTTGCTACATCACTAGTAAAACGGACAATTACATCCGCTAAAATATTGGCGACAATGATATCAGCACTATTTTCGATATAATCTAAAAGATTATTTTGTTTGACATCTACTATGGTATCTACTTTATTAATTTTTGTGTTTAATTTTGCGCTTTTTACAGCAACTTCATCTAAATCTAATGCCAATACGTGATTTGCACCTAATTTTGCCGCAGCGATACTTAATACTCCAGTACCACAACCAACATCAATCACTTCTTCGTTTCCCTTAACTACCTTTTCTAAGGCTTGAATACACATCACAGTCGTAGGATGTGTTCCAGTACCAAAAGCCATTCCTGGATCTAGCTCAATAACAATTTTTTCATCTAAATTCTCAGTGATTTCTTCCCAAGTAGGGGTAATCCATACTTTATTTGACACTTGGAGCGGCTTATAATATTTCTTCCATCCAGATGCCCAATCTTCTTCATTTACCTCAGAGATGGTTAATTTCCCATGACCTATATTAATATCATAGGTTAATAAGTTATTAATGGAAGATTTAATCTGTTCTACCGTTTCCATGAGATAGCTGTTTAAAGGTAAATATGCCTTTACATACACACCTTCTTCAGGAAAATCGGAATGAGAAAGCTCATAAATCTCACCAAAAGGCGATTCCCAGTCTCGTTCTAACACCTCTGGGTCTTCAATAATTACGCCACCAGCACCAGCATCATGCAAAACATTGGCAACAGCTTCTATTGCCTCTTGAGTCGTATGGATTGTAATCTCAGACCATTTCATTGTTATACCCCCACTTACATACAAAATTAATAGGAGGATAACTCCCCCTTTTCATCCCATAGCAATAAAAACCAATAACTTAATATATTTTATAGGTAACCAGCCAATTTTTCAACAATGGAGATTCTTTTTATTCTTTTTGTCCATTTTGATGGATGGGTAACCAGATCTTAAAGCTACTTCCATGACCAACTTCGCTAATGAGATCAATTTTCCCATGATGAAGCTCCACAAGCTCCTTAACAATAGCTAGTCCAAGTCCTGTACCTTTATTCATCTTGGGCCGTCCACGATCCACCTTAAAGAAACGTTCCCAAATATATTCCTGATCCTCTTTGGAGATTCCTATCCCTGTATCAGATACTGTAAAAAGGAGATATGGGGCGTCGCTCCTTACACTTATTTCTATTTTACCTTTTTCGGTAAATTTAATTGCATTTTTTATCAGGTTACTAAATATTTGTTCTAGCCGATCTTGATCTGCATAAATCCTTGGAAGGTTTTCTTCTATGAAGAGATGGATTTCATTTTCTTGATCTAGTGCTTCCTGATTTAATTTAAACACCACTTTATTTAGAATAGGCTCTACTTCAATAATCTGCTTCTTTAAAGTTACCTCATCGTTTTCTAGCTTTATTAAATCCATAATATCATCCACTAAACGATTCATATGAAGGGTTTCGTGATACATCACATCATAATACTTCTTTTTACTTTTTTCATCGCTAATTAAATTATCCTGTAAAGCTTCCAAAAAACCTTGCATGGCAGTTAATGGCGTTCGTAGTTCATGAGAAACATTGGCTAGGAAATCATTACGAATTTGATCTAATTTTCTTCTTTCCAAATCAATTTTTTCTAGTTTTTGAGCCATATTATTTATTGTATTTGCCAAATCTCCAATTTCGTCCTTAGAACCAATATGGATTCTTTCTTCGTAATTGCCTGCTCCAATCTTAGAAGCTACTTTGTCAATTTTTTTTAATGGACGTGAAATCGACCATGATAAATAGGAGACCATAATTGTCGATAAAATTAATCCAATAATTAAGGCCCAAAGAATTGTTTCTCTAATACTGCCTACTGTTTTGTGCACACCTTTTATAGGCGAATGTAAAACGATTCCTCCATAAACCTGATTTTCTATACCCCAAGGCACAACAGCGGAAAGCATTGGCTCAGTTATTCCTTCAAATTCTATTTCATTGATTACATTTTCTCCATTTAAAACTTCCTTTGTAATACTTTTAGCAACTGATTTCCCAAGTGACACCTCATCCTTTGTTGAGGTTACAATTATTTTTCCGTCTCGGTCAAAAATCCAAATTCGAGTATCAAAGGATTGATCTAAAAAAATAATCGCTTGTTCTATTTGTTCCTTGGAGTTTAGTTCCTGAATGACTGAATTAACTCGTATGGCCTTCCTCAGTAATTCCTCTTTATTGGACTCGTAAATATAGTCCTTTGCTAAATAGGAGATGGTTAGTCCTACAATTCCAAGACCTACTATAACAGTAAACATATAGCTAATTAATAATCTTCGAAAAATACTTCTATTCGCTCCTAGCATCACTGTTCACCTCAAATTTGTAGCCCACACCCCAAATGGTTTGAATATAATCCTCTTTTGATGAATGTAATTTTTCCCGTAGTTTTTTTACATGCACGTCTACAGTTCTAATATCTCCAATAAAATCATAACCCCATACTTGCTCCAATAATTGTTCTCTAGTAAAAACCATTCCTGGAGATTTCATTAAATGAACTAACAAGTCAAATTCTCTTGGTTTTAAAATTCTTTTCTCATGATCCACCAAAACTTCTCTTCGCTCCAAATTTACAGATAATCCGTTATATTGTAGTATGGTTTCCTCGTTCTCATTCTCCTCATCACTTTGTCTTCTAGGTTGAATACGTCGAAATATGGCTTTAATTCTCGCTATCAATTCTCTAGGACTAAATGGTTTTGTAACATAGTCATCTGCACCTAGCTCTAATCCTAAAACTCGATCAAATTCTTCCCCTTTTGCAGTAAGCATAATTATAGGCACGTCTGATTTTTTTCGAATCTCTCGGCAAGCCTCATATCCGTCCATATTTGGCATCATCACATCTAAAATAACAATATCTGGAGATTCTGTATCTATTAATGACACTGCCTCTTCACCATCATGAGCAGTGATTAGAGTTATTTGCTGTTTTTCAAAATACAATCGAATAATATCAAGTACATTATCATCATCATCCGCTACTAATACCTTAAAAAATGTCATTTTAGTGAACCTCCTTACTTCATATAACTCTTTAAATTATACCATTGTTTCTTTATAAACTTATTTACAATTTATTCAAACTTTAAGAATAAAAAACTAAATGAAGTATTCTTGCTTATCAAAAAAAAGAGCACTGCTTTAATGAACAGTACTCAAATTTTAATTTAATATAAATTATCCCATAAAAGCCTTTTTCACTCTTTCAAAGAAAGAGGATTGCTGTTGATGGGTTTCAGGAACATTTAAACTACCAAGCTGTTTAAATAGTTCTTTTTGTTCTTCTGTTAAATTTGATGGAGTAACAACCACCACTTTAATATGCTGATCTCCTCTTCCACCATAACGAAGACGTGGAACTCCTTTTCCCTTCAAACGGAAATTAGTGCCTGTTTGTGTACCCGCCGGAATTTTTAGCTTCACTTTTTCTTCCAAAGTAGGTACTTCAATTTCGTCACCTAATGCTGCTTGAGTAAAGGTTAATGGGATTTCACAATAAATATGCTCTCCATCTCTTTCAAAGAAATCATGGGGCTTGACACGTAAAATAATAAACAAATCCCCAGCAGGGCCACCTTTAGTTCCAGGTTCCCCTTCACCACTTACCCTTAACTGTGAACCATCATCCACACCTGCAGGTACTTTAACATGAATTTTCTTATGCTTTCTTACTTTACCTGATCCATGACAGGTTGGGCACTTTTCTTTAATTGTTTTTCCTTGGCCATGACATGCATTACATACACGTCTATTTACAATTCGACCAAATGGTGTATTTTGTACAACCTCTTGCTGTCCAGACCCTTTACATACAGAACATGTTTCCACTTTCGAACCCGGTTTTGCCCCAGAGCCATGACATGTATCACATTCCTCTTCTTTAGGAATCGTAATATCTGTCTCTTTTCCAAATATAGCCTCTTTAAATTCTAATGTCATACTATATTGAAGATCTGCTCCTTTTCTTGGTGCATTCGGGTTTCTTGATCTCCCTCCGCCGCCAAAGAACATATCAAAAATATCACCAAAATCTCCGAAATCAGCACCACCACCAAAGCCTCCACCGCCAAAGCCTGCAGTTGGATCCTCATGACCAAACTGATCATATCTAGCCTTCTTTTGTGAATCACTTAGGGTGTCATATGCTTCTTTTACTTCTTTAAACTTGGTTTCTGCATCAGGTTCTTTATTGACATCGGGATGATACTGACGAGCAAGCTTACGATAAGCCTTTTTGATTTCTTCTTCTGAGGAATTTTTATTAACCCCTAGAACCTCATAATAGTCTCGTTTACTCATCGATTTCCCCCGTTTTTTTTATTTGGTCATAGTGAAAGTCAAAGCCAAGAAATGACTTTGACTAAACACCATTAAACCATTGTTTGTTTAAAAAATCTATAATTTGTGCTTATTTCTTTTCGTCATCATTAACAACTTCATAATCTGCATCCACAACATTGTCNNAGCTTTACAGATAGCTGCTGAACGATTTCAGTAAGCTTTTCTGTCTTTTCTTTAATCGCTGCAGAATCATTTGCTTCTAACGCTTTCTTTAGCTCATCTTTTGCTTCGTTTGCTTTATCGATTTCTGCTTGCTCTACTTTTCCTTCAAGCTCTTTTAAAGTCTTTTCAGTAGAGTAAATCATGGAATCTGCTTGGTTACGAAGTTCAATTTCCTCACGACGCTTTTTATCGTCTTCTGCGTTTGTTTCTGCTTCTTTAACCATTTTTTCAATTTCTTCATCACTTAAGCCGCTAGAAGCAGTAATGGTGATTTTGTGGCTCTTGCCAGTACCTAAGTCTTTTGCAGATACATTAACTATACCATTTGCGTCAATATCAAAGGAAACCTCAATTTGTGGAATTCCTCTTGGTGCTGATGGAATATCTGTTAATTGGAAACGGCCTAATGTTTTATTATAAGCGGCCATTTCTCTTTCTCCTTGTAGTACGTGAATATCTACAGAGGTTTGGTTATCTGCTGCTGTTGAGAATACTTGTGACTTAGTTGTAGGAATAGTTGTGTTACGATCAATTAATCGTGTAAACACGCCACCCAATGTCTCGATTCCAAGGGATAATGGTGTTACGTCAAGAAGAACGACATCTTTAACATCTCCAGTTAATACCCCTGCTTGAATTGCTGCACCTAAGGCAACAACTTCGTCAGGATTTACTCCTTTATGTGGTTCTTGACCAGTAAATTTCTTGATTGCCTCTTGAACAGCAGGGATACGAGTAGATCCACCAACTAAAACTACCTTATTGATTTGGCTTGGGTTAAGCCCTGAATCCTTTAATGCTTTACGAGTTGGTTCCATTGTTCTTTCTACTAAATGAGCTGTTAGCTCTTCAAATTTTGCACGAGTAAGATTTACTTCTAAATGCTTTGGACCAGATGCATCTGCAGTAATAAACGGTAAGGAGATGGTTGTTGTTAAAACACCAGATAAATCCTTTTTCGCTTTTTCTGCAGCATCCTTTAAGCGTTGTAATGCCATTCTATCTTTACTTAAGTCAATTCCATTTTCCTTTTTAAAGGTGTCAACAAGATAATCGATAATTACTTGGTCAAAATCATCTCCACCTAAGTGTGTATCTCCGTTTGTAGATAATACTTCGAAAACTCCGTCTCCTAATTCTAAGATAGAAATATCAAAAGTACCTCCACCTAAATCGTAAACTGCGATTTTTTGGTCTTTACCTTGTTTGTCTAATCCATAAGCTAAAGCTGCTGCTGTTGGCTCATTGATAATACGCATAACTTTTAAACCAGCAATTTCACCCGCTTCTTTTGTAGCTTGACGTTGCGCATCGTTAAAATAAGCTGGAACAGTAATAACTGCTTCAGAAACTGAATGACCTAAATAATCTTCAGCTGTTTTTTTCATTTTTTGAAGTGTCATTGCAGACAATTCTTGTGGTGTGTATAAACGACCATCGATATCAACACGAGGCGTATCGTTGTCTCCTTTTACCACTTTGTAAGCTACTGTTGAAGCTTCTTTTGCACTTTCAGTATACTTGTTACCCATAAAACGTTTTACCGAAGCAATCGTTTTTGTAGGGTTAGTTACTGCTTGTCTTTTTGCCGGATCTCCAACTTTAATTTCTCCACCTTCTACAAAAGCAATTACAGATGGTGTTGTTCTTTTTCCTTCTGCGTTTGCAATTACAACAGGTTCTCCACCTTCCATTACAGCCACACATGAGTTGGTTGTTCCTAAGTCGATTCCAATAATTTTGCTCATTTTTATACTTGTTAGATTTTAAATTTCAATTTTAAACTCGATGACTTTAATTCAATGATTGTGCCATTACAAAAAATAAGGAAAATTGACAGAAAATAGCTTTTGTCAGGTAAAAAAAACTGACAAAATGTCGTTTTGATGTGATTATTTCACTCTATTCTGTCTTAGATTTTTAAAATTAGCGACATTAAAAACCACAATAGAAATCAAAATCAAGGAATAAGAAACAATTTGGGCAACCGAAACCGATTCTTTAAAATAAAATATCGCTAAAAAGAAATGAATCAAAGGATTTGTGTACATTAAAATCCCAACAGTTGACGAATTTAATCCTTTTAAAGCATATAAGTTAAGGAATAAAGGAATAATCGTGAAGACAATTACAATGATTAAAAGTAATGAATAAAACAAAAATTCAGTTGGAACTGCTCCACCATAATTAGGATAAAACGGTAATAAAATAGCTGAAGAAATTACCATTTGAACAGTTAATATCAAGAATTTATCAAAATCACTATTCTTTCTTTGGGAAACTAGATAAAAACCGAAACTTAATGCGATGATTACACTGTAAATTAAATCTTTGAAATTTCCATAAGATAAAATTATACAACTAATTACGCACAATCCTACTGCAATCCATTGCCAAACATCGATTCTTTCTTTTAATAATATGAAAGCTAAAACCGTAGTTAGAATGGGGCAAATTATATAAGCAAACGAAGCCGATTGTAAACTCACATGATTCACCGCATAAATGAACAAAAACCAGTTCAATACTAGCAAAAGTCCGCCAACAATCGTCATGATTACAGCTGATTTTTGTTTTTTCTTTGAAAGTTCTTTGAAGGTTTTCTTCGCTTCAACAACAACTGATTTCCTAAAAAATAAATTAATTCCCAATAAGAAAGCCGTAGCAATAAAAACTCGGAAGAATAAAATATCTAACGAAGCATAATCGGTTAAAGGCTTCAAAGCCAAGCTGAAAAATCCCCAAATAATAAAGGCAGATAGTGCAGCTAAAAAATACTTATTTATTGGCATTATTTTTTTTTGCAAAAGAACTAAAAAAGACGGAAATCAAATCCCAATTTTATGTTATTAATTTAAAAGATTTATGATAATTGAACCGTTTCACGTGTTGCGTAATTTCAATTTTAAAAACTATCTTTGCTATACTAAAGAACTATTTATGGAATGTATTTCTGTTTTTGATATGTTAAAGATTGGTGTTGGACCTTCAAGTTCTCACACTCTTGGACCATGGCGTGCTGCCGAACAATTTTTAAAAGAATTGCGCAATCGCAATCTAATTGATAACATAATTGGTGTCAAAGTAGATTTATATGGTTCCTTATCATTAACTGGAAAAGGGCACGCAACAGATTTAGCCGTAATGCTTGGTTTAAGCGGTGCTGATCCAGAATATATTCCTGTGGAAAGTATTGATGTGATTATTTCTGCCATCAAAAACAAGAAAGAAATTTTCTTAGGAAATGAAATTTTAATTCCGTTTTGTTTTGAAACCGATATTGTTTTCAACCGAAACTTTTTACCTTTTCATGCCAACGGATTAACTTTTACAGCCAAAACCGATACCGAGACTTATTCGGAAACCTATTATTCGATTGGTGGCGGATTTGTTGTAAAAGAAAAAGAAGACCATCACAAAGAAGAAATTTTACATACTTTTCCTTTTCCAATTGAAAAAGCTGATGAACTTTTAGCATTTTGCGCTTCAGAAAACAAGAAAATATCTGAAATCGTTTACGAAAACGAAAAGACCATGCGAAACGAAGAAGAAATTCACAATGAATTACTTCGCATTTGGGATACCATGTTAGAATGCATGTACATTGGTTGTCATTCAGAAGGTATTCTTCCTGGTGGATTAAATGTAAAGCGAAGAGCATATGACATGCATAAAAATTTAATTGGGGTTTTACCTTATGAAGATCCGTATTCGTGGTTGCAAATCATCAGACAAACCGAAGTTAAATTCCGTCAGATTTTAAAATGGGTAAGTTGTTTTGCATTGGCAGTAAATGAAGTAAATGCTTCATTAGGTCGTGTAGTTACAGCTCCTACCAACGGAAGTGCGGGAGTAATTCCAGCCGTTCTAATGTATTATTTGGTAATCGAAAATCACGAAGCGGGCGAAAAAGAAATCAAACAATTTTTAATGGTAGCAGGCGAAATTGGCTCTATCTTCAAAAAAGGAGCTACTATTTCAGCAGCTATGGGTGGTTGTCAGGCGGAAATTGGTGTTTCTAGCGCTATGGCAGCAGCAGCTTTATGTGAATTGATGGGTGGAACTCCTGCTCAGGTTACCATGGCAGCCGAAATTGCAATGGAACATCACTTGGGATTGACATGTGACCCGATTGGAGGTTTAGTCCAAGTTCCATGTATTGAAAGAAATACAATGGGTGCAATTAAAGCCATCAACGCAGCAGAATTAGCTTTAGAAACAGATGCTTTACATGCTAAAGTACCATTAGACAAAGTAATCAACACGATGTGGGAAACGGCTAAAGACATGAATACCAAATACAAAGAAACTTCAGAAGGCGGTTTAGCTGTAGCGGTTGGATTAGCAGATTGTTAATGAAAAGCAATCGTCTAAATTATTTTATACTAATTTTATTGGTTTTAATTCTTGGAATACTTTCAAGGAAAATATCAGGTATTCCATTATTTTTTGGTGATATTTTGTATGCAGTTTTGATATATTTCGGATTTCGATTTTTAATTATGGATTCGAGAAAGTCAACTTCGCTCCTAATGAGTTTACTTTTTTGCTTTATTATTGAAATCTTGCAATTGGTTCAAATCGATTGGTTAATAGCTATTAGAAAAACCACTTTAGGTCATTACATTTTGGGCGAAGGTTTTCTCTGGTTGGATTTACTTTGCTATATAATAGGAACTTTGATGGCTTTTCTAATAGATAAGAAACTTATTAAAACTCAAAACTTAAACTTGTAGTAACAAAAAAGTTATTGGATTTATTATCGAAGAAAATAGCTTCTTTAGAATCGAAATATCGTGCTTCGGTTCTTAATTTTACTTTTGAATTAGGCAAATAATCAAAGTTTAAGGAAGCTCCAGAGGTTTTGAAGGCATCAGTAGTAGCAATTATTAAATTGTTTTCATCTTGATAATATTCTACTCGAACAGCTGTTTGCCATTTCGGATTTATCGAATATTGTGCAATCAAAACGGGACTCATCCAATACAAATGTTTATCGTTTAGAGAAGAACTGTCTTGAATTCCGAAATCAAACCCTAAAATGGTACGCCATTTTGAATTCCATTGATTATCCCAATATAAATTACTGAAATAACGCATTCCTAATTCGGTTCCATAGAATTCTTTTCCAATAAAAGTACTCCAATTCAATGTGGATTTTTCAGAAGGTTTGTATATAATTTGAGTTCCTAAAGCCGGAGCAACGTCTTTTTGTGGTTTGTTAATACGTTGCCAACCATTAGTTACCAATCCCGAAAAACTCCATTTGTCATTTGGTTTGTAATTATACTTGATTCCCGTCATAAAATAAGGCGAATTTTCCGCTAAAATAGAACGTGTTAGAGTCAAATTGGTAGCCGTTGTTGCCGATTCAAATCCGATGTAACTTGGCATGATTCCGACTTCAATAGACGATTTTTTGGTCTCATTCAAATACAATCCTACATAAGCTTCGCTTACTAATTTAATGTCTTCCGAAGCGTAATTATCGTCAACATACGTTCCTGCATGAATAGCAATTGAAGCATAAGCATTTCCGTATTGTAATTGAGTACGAATTAATCCATTATTCACATTAAACTCATTGTGACGGTTGTAATTATACATAAATGGAAGTTTAGCATCCGTTGTTGGATTACTAAAATCGTACGCATAATACGTTTCTAAAAAACCAGAGATTTTAATTTTTAAGGAATCTTTTTCTTGAGCATTTCCTAAAAAGGATAAAATCAGTACACTATACAGCCAAATGTGTTTCATTACTTCTTTCTTCTGGTATCAATCAAATGGATGATTTGCCACTTTCCATTATCATTAAATAAAGTAAATGCATTTGCTCCAATGTGACTTAACTTATCATTTACATAAAACTCATAAGGTGTCCAAACATGAGCTAAATTCCCGTCTATTTCTATTTTATAATCTAATAGTTTTTCTAGAAATTTTAAATTAGTTGGAATAGTAGCAATTGAATTTAAAAACTCATCAAATTTTTCATCTTTAAGTTTATTTCCTTCTTTTGTATTCGCAATAGTTCGCATAACTATATCAGGATGACATAGTTGTTTTAAAGCAGAAGTGTCTTTAGCATGAAAAGCAGTAAAAAAATCATCAACAACTTTTTTTGGACTATTTTCTTGTGAAAAAATTGAGCTAGATATACTAAAAAGAAATACAAGAAATAATTGTTTCATAATAATTGTTTTAATGCATTAGTAGTACTTGCACTAAATATGTTACAATTCCTGCAATATAACCCGCTACTGCTAAAGGTGTTATCTTTTTCAAATACCACATGAAAGTGATTTTTTCTTTTTCCATTACAGCTATTCCAGCAGCAGAACCAATTACTAGCATACTTCCCCCAGTACCAGCACATAATGCTATAAATTCCCATAAAGAATGATCCATTGGATAATCTGCTAATGAGAACATTCCTTGAGTTGCAGCTACTAAACTTCCATTATCTACAATGGATGATAGAACTCCAATTGCTACAATCATAGAATCTGTATTAGGTAGGTTTGTGATTAAAAAATTAGCCATTTCTTTTAAAACTCCAACTTCTTGTAAAGCAAAAACCATTAATAAAATTCCCATAAAATACAAAATAGAACTTACATCTACTTTAGTTAAGGCATAAGCCACTGAAAACTTATCTTTTTCTTCTTGTGTCTTTTTTCTATGATACATTATTGAAACTAAAGAAACCATCGATAATGAAATCAAAACACCTATGAATGGTGGCAATCCTGTTAACGTTTTGATTACTGGAACCATTACTAAACCAACTACACCCGCAATAAATACGCTCATACTGCCTCGCATTTTTTCTTCCTGACGTACTTGAGCCATTGAAACTTGTGCTCTTAAAACAGCAAAACCTTTCAATCTAAAACTAGCAATTAATACAGGTACTAATAGCACCATAATAGAAGGTAATATCAAAGCTTTTACAATTCCAAAAGAACTTACTTGTCCGCCAATCCACAATAAAGTAGTAGTTACGTCTCCAATCGGACTAAAAGCTCCTCCTGCATTAGCTGCAATTACTACAATACCCGTCAACACCATTCTGATTTCGCCTTTTGGCATTAACTTTCTTAAAAGAGTTACCATAATTATTGCTGTTGCCAAGTTATCTAATAAAGCAGATAAAATAAAAGTTACAAATGCAACTATCCATAATAATCTTAAAACTGATGTAGTTCTAATCCTTCTAGTAATAACAGTAAAGCCCTTATGAATATCAATTAATTCAACGATTGTCATGGCTCCCATAAGAAAAATCAACAAGCCAGAAATCTCACCAAAATATTCCATCAATTTTTCGGTAACTAAATGTTGGTCATCGTGGCTGAATATCGCAATAACTACCCAACAAATAGTTCCAGTAAGTAAAGCTGTAATTGTTTTGTTAATTCTAATTGGAGATTCTAGAATAACGGACAAGTATCCTAGAATTGAAACAGCTAGTAATATAGATATCATTTTAGCATCATTTTAAAACGGCACTAAATTAAAACATTAATTTAACATTAATTTAATATTTGATAAATATTTTTCATCATTCTAAAAAAGAAAATAACATTTATTACCTTTGTGTTTCAAATACAATAAAAAAACATGTCAGTAGCTAAGAAAGATTACAAAAGAATTACTACAAGAACCCTAATTGAGATGAAAGAAAATGGAGAAAAAATCTCCATGTTAACAGCTTATGATTACACAATGGCTAAAATTGTTGATAGTTCTGGTGTTGATGTAATTTTAGTTGGTGATTCTGCAAGTAATGTAATGGCCGGGCATGAAACTACCCTTCCAATTACGCTAGATCAGATGATTTATCACGCTTCTAGTGTAGTTAGAGCTTGTGAACGAGCTTTAGTTGTGGTAGATTTACCTTTTGGAAGTTACCAATCTGATCCAAAAGAAGCATTGCGTTCTGCCATTCGTATTATGAAAGAAAGTGGCGGACATGCCGTAAAACTAGAAGGTGGAAGCGAAATTAAAGATTCTATCAAGAAAATTTTAAATGCTGGAATTCCTGTAATGGGACATTTAGGTTTAACTCCACAATCTATTTATAAATTTGGAACATATACCGTAAGAGCAAAAGAAGAAGCTGAAGCTGAAAAACTAATCGAAGATGCTAAAATGTTAGAGCGATTAGGATGTTTTGCTATTGTTCTTGAAAAAATACCTGC
Source organism: Flavobacterium sp. UBA6203 (assembly GCA_002421645.1). The sequence goes on along the minus strand of DIST01000024.1, from coordinate 31,713 downwards.
TCATTTAGCAGAAAAAGTGGCACAAAGTATTTCAATTCCGGTTATTGGTATTGGTGCAGGTGCAGGTGTTGATGGTCAAGTATTAGTTTTACATGACATGATTGGTATGACTCATGAATTTAGTCCAAGATTTTTAAGACGATACATGAACTTGTATGAAGAAATGACAGCGGCAATTGGGCAATACGTTGATGATGTAAAATCGAAAGACTTTCCAAACGCATCAGAACAATATTAATTTAACGGAAGTACATTTTGAAAGAGAAAGTAGTTTCTACCAAAGATAATCTTCAAATTCTTCACGAAGACAATCATATAATTGTTATTAATAAACGTGTAGGAGATATTGTTCAAGGTGATAAAACGGGCGACATTCCTCTTTCTGAAATAGTGAAACAATATATCAAAGAAAAATACAACAAACCTGGAGATGTTTTTTTAGGAGTAGTACATCGTTTAGACAGACCGACTTCTGGAATTGTTGTTTTTGCAAAAACATCAAAAGCTTTATCTCGTTTGAATGAGACTTTTAAAAATAGAGAAACTCAAAAAACATATTGGGCGGTTGTGAAAAATTGTCCACCTAAGGAAAAAGATACTTTAATTCATTTCTTAAAACGAAATACCAAAAACAATACTTCAAAAGCACACTTAAAGGAAGTTCCTGATAGTAAAAAAGCAAGTTTAAGTTATCAAATCATAAAAAAACTAGATAACTATTATGCTTTAGAAATCGATTTACACACAGGCAGACATCATCAAATTAGAGCTCAATTACAAGCCATTGGCTGTCCTATTAAAGGAGATTTAAAATACGGATTTGACAGAAACAATCCAGATGGTGGAATACATTTACATGCTAAAAAATTGATTATAACACATCCCGTTTCAAAAGAAATTCTTAAATTTATAGCAAACACTCCCGATGATAGCATCTGGAAAGCTATATAAAATCTAACATTATGAAAAAAATTTTATTTTCAACTTTGCTAATTTCATCATTTTGTTCGTTTTCACAAGAACATTTTAGTGGTATTTCAACTTCAAAAAGAGGTGGGTTATTATCCGCTGCAAACAATCCAGCTGAATTAACTAACATGAACACTAAATTTGAAGTAAATGTTTTTAATTTTTCAATTGCAATGGCTAATAATAAATTATCCTTTTCTGATTTAACCAGTAGTGATAATTTAGAAGACAAAATCTTTGAAGGAAGTGACCCCGTTAACTTAAGAATTGATGCTCAAATGTATGGACCTTCTTTTGCTTTCAAAAAAGGAAAATGGGCTTTTGGAATTAATTCTTCTGCTTACATAAAAGCAAATGTTGTAAATGTTGATCCAAATCTAGGAGAAGCAATTAGTAATGGAAATTTAAGTAATTTATTAACACAAACTACTTTATCTTCAAACGACAATCAACGTTTAAATGCTACAACTTGGGGTGAATTAAGTTTTAACCTTGCCAGAAATATTATGGATGGCCCTAAACATAAAGTAAGTGTAGGTAGTAATATTAGACTTCTTTTCCCAGGAGCATATGCCAACTTTTCAGCAACTAATTTAAATGCAACATTAGTTAACAATTTTGGTGATATTTCATTAGTAAATGCTACCGCGAATGTTAACATTTCGTATGCAGGAGTTTTAGCTAATAATTACAATGACCAAAGCAATTATAATGAATTTTTCTCACAAGGAGTAAATGGATTTGCAGCTGACTTTGGATTTAATTACAGACTAAAAGACGAAACTGATCCAAATAGTTATAAATTAAATGCAGGTCTTTCTGTAAAAAATTTAGGTTCTATGACTTTTAAATCAGATAATAATTTGAATAAAAATTATGTATTAGATGTAAGTGGATTAGAAAGTTTAGATTTAAATCAATTTGAAAATGTTGAAAGTATGGAAGAAATTGAAGCAATTCTTAGTGATCCTGCTAATGCTGCTTATTTTCAAACAAACTCAAGTACTGGAGATTTTAAAGTAAAATTACCAACAGTAATCAATGCTTATGCCGATTTAAGACTAAGTAAAAAATGGTTTTTAACTGGAAGTATTAATCAAAAAGTTTCAGATGATACTGAAAGCGATATTACTACAACACAAAATTCATATACTTTAATACCAAGATTTTCTGCAAAATGGTTCGAAGCTTATGCTCCGTTGGCTTCAAATGAGATTTCTGGTTTTACAAGTGGTATTGGTTTTAGATTGTCTGGATTTTTTATAGGTTCAAACAGTATCATTTCTGCCTTAGCAAACAATGGAAAACAAGCCGACTTGTATTTAGGTATGCGATTTGGATTCTAATATAACAAGCACAATAACAAATTTTTAATCCATAATTTTTATCCTGTTTTTGTAATAAAAAATTAAAAATGGGTAATTATTTTATATTATTCGTAAAAATTATTTATAGCAGTTAATTTTAAGGTATGTTCAAGCTTTTTTTGAACATACCTTTTTATTTTTGAAAAAAATTTGAATATGAAAGTTGGAATTGATGCTCTTCAATTTGATGTCCCTAAAATATATTTACCTATTTCGATCTTAGCTAATAATAGAAATATTGAGGCTGATAAACTAATCAAAGGTTTAGGTTTAGAAAAAATGAGTTTTCTAGATATCAATCAAGATATTGTTACATTAGGAGCGAATGCTTTATTGAAATTAATAACACAAGAAAACCTTAATCTTTCAGAAATTTCTAAAATTTATGTTGGAACAGAAAGCGGATTAGATAATTCGAAACCAGTTGCTTCTTACATTCTAAATTTAATAGAACAAAAACTAGGCAGTAATGCACTCCAAAATTGTGATGTTGTTGATCTTACATTTGCATGTATTGGTGCTGTTGATGCTTTGCAAACTTGTGTTGATTATATTCGATTGCATCCTACTAAAAAAGCAATCGTAATTGCAACAGATAATGCAAAATATGACTTAAATTCTACTGGAGAATATACACAAGGTGCTGGTGCCATTGCAATGGTAATCAGTTCAAATCCAAAATTAATAGCTTTTTCAAATGAAACAGGAGTTTCAACTGAAAGTGTTTTCGACTTTTTTAAACCAAAACAAACCATTTCTAAAAAAGCTATTACTGGAAATGACACCAATGAAAATTGGTTTGATATTTTAGAAAGTGAAATTACCATATCTAAAGAACAACCCGTTTTTGATGGTCAATATTCAAATTCTTGTTATATAAATCGAATTTCTGCAGCTTATGATCATTATAAATCTGAAAGCAATCAAAAGGAGATAATTTTTAATAATTGGGAATTAATTTTAATGCATCTTCCCTATTGTTTTCAAGGAAGAAGAACATTTATTGAAATTTTTGCAAAAGAGAATCCTGATTTACTCAACAAACAAGAGGGAGCAACTACTAAAGATAAAATGAAAGCATTATCAAAATCTTCCGAATATTTAGATTTAGTAAAAAATAAAATATATCCTTCCGAAATTGCGTCTGGTAATGTGGGCAATATTTATACGGGTTCCATTTTTCTTGGATTACTTTCTGCACTATATCATTGTGCCTCTGAAAACCAAAACTTAACTTCAAAAAAAGTTGGTTTTATTGCATATGGTAGTGGTTCAAAATCAAAAGTTTTTGAAGGAGAAATTCAACCGGAATGGAAAAACACCATTCTTAAAACCAACTTATTTGAAATTTTAAATGAAAGAATACCAATTTCATTTGAAATTTATCAAAAATTACACAGAAAAGAACTTTCAAATTCTGTTTTAGAACCAAAAAACGAATTCGTATTAGATTATATAGAGCAAAATAACCCTGTATTAAAAGGGGCTCGATATTACAAATTTGTAGAATAAGGTTGGTTACCCTAACCAACCTTCCCTATCTAAACTTCTGTACTGAATCGCTTCCGCAATATGATGAGATTGAATATGTTCCGATGCATCTAAATCAGCAATAGTTCTCGAAACTTTTAGAATTCTATCATACGCTCTTGCGGATAAATTCAAACGTTCCATAGCAGTTTTTAGTAACTGTAGTGAAACCTCATCTAAAACACAAAATTCCCGAATTAATTTGCTACTCATTTGGGCATTATAGTGAATATGTTCAAAATTTTCAAAGCGTTGCGATTGAATTTCTCTTGCTTTCGTAACTCGTTCTCTAATTGCCACACTACTTTCTGCTTTTCGAGTCTCAGTTAATTTTTCAAACGGAACGGGTGTAACTTCAATATGAATATCAATTCGATCTAATAAAGGTCCCGAAATTTTACTCAAATAGCGTTGCATTTCTTGTGGTGTTGAACTCACAGGCGCATTAGGATCATTAAAATAACCTCCCGGACTTGGATTCATGCTCGCTACCAACATAAAAGAAGATGGATAGGTAATCGTAAATTTCGCTCTGGAAATCGTAACTTCCCTATCTTCTAATGGCTGTCGCATTACTTCTAAAACTTCTCGTTTAAATTCGGGTAATTCGTCTAAAAATAAAACGCCGTTATGGGCTAATGATATTTCACCTGGTTGTGGATAACTTCCACCTCCAACTAAACTTACACTTGAGGCAGTATGATGCGGACTTCTAAAAGGACGTTGTGCCATCAAACCCACATCTTTTGTTTTTCCGGCTACCGAATGAATTTTAGTGGTTTCCAAAGCTTCACGCATTGTCATAGGTGGTAAAATACTAGGCAATCGTTTGGCTAACATCGTTTTCCCTGAACCCGGGGGACCAATCAAAATTATGTTATGACCACCAGCAGCCGCAATTTCCATGCATCTTTTAATTCCTTCTTGACCTTTGACATCGGCAAAATCATGTTCTGGAAAGTTTAGAGTTTTTGAAAATTCTTCGGTTGTATCAATTCTTGTGGGTGCCAAGTTTCCCTTTCCTTCAAAAAATTCGATTACTTCCGTTACATTAGAAACTCCGTAAACATCTAAATCTTCAACAATAGCAGCTTCCTTAACATTTTGAATTGGGATAATTACACCTTTAAAACCTTCTTCTTTGGCTTTAATAGCTATAGACAAAGCTCCTTTTATGGGTTGCAAAGTTCCATCAAGCGATAATTCGCCCATGATGATGTAATTTTCGATTTCTTTTGAGGTAATTTGGGATGAAGCGGCTAAAATTCCAACTGCTATGGTTAAATCATAAGCGGAACCTTCTTTTCGTAAATCGGCAGGCGCCATATTTACAATGATTTTTTTACCGGGAAATTGATAGGAATTGTTTTTAAGTGCGGCAGCAATTCGAAAACTGCTTTCTTTTATGGCGGAATCAGGAAGCCCAACTAAATGATAACCGATTCCTTTTTCTGTGTTTACTTCTACCGTGATGGTAGTGGCCTCAACGCCAAAAACGGCGCTTCCGAATACTTTTACTAACATGGCTTATACTATTTTAAATGGCTTATATAGATGCAAATATAGAAAAGTTTTTGAAATAAAAAATCCCGATTGCTCGGGATTTGATTTATTTTTTGAATTTTGAAATACCTTCTTTTAACCAAGATTTGTATTCTTGAACATCTGGTGTATAACCTACTGGTTTAGAAATATCTTTACCTTCAGCATCTAAAACTACATAATAAGGTTGGGCATTAATGTTATATCGTTCAATTTGATATTCTCTCCATTTTTTTCCAATGGTAGTCACTTCACTTCCTGATTTTGAAACGTATTGTTCTTCTTTTGGTAATTCGCGTTGGTCATCACCGTATAACGAAATCAGTACAATTTCATTATTTAAGATTTTCAAAATTTCAGCATCAGACCACACATTTTCTTCCATTTTTCTACAGTTCGCACATGCATGTCCAGTGAAATCTAATAAAACTGGTTTGTTTACTTTTTTCGCGTAAGCTAATCCTTCTTCATAATCATGAAATGCCGTAATTCCTAATGGTCCAATATGCGCATTTTCTGGTAAAGCAGATTCAGTAGAAACTCCAGAACTTATTGTATTTTGGTACCCAACTCCATACGGACTTTCACTATAAGTCATTGGTGGTGTAAATCCACTCAATATTTTTAGTGGAGCTCCCCATAAACCTGGAATTAAGTAAATGGTGAATGTAGTAACAAATAAAGCTATGAATAATCTTCCTACAGAAATATGAGTCATTGGACTATCATGAGGCAAGATTAATTTTCCGAAAAGATATAATGCCCAAGCTCCAAAAACAGCAATCCAAATAGCTAAGAACACTTCTCTTTCTAATAAATGTGTTTGTAAAACTAAATCGGCATTAGATAAAAACTTGAAGGCAAAAGCCAATTCTAAGAATCCTAATGAAACTTTAACTGTATTTAACCAACCACCCGATTTTGGCAACGAATTCATCCAACCAGGAAACATCGCAAACAACATAAAAGGCAAAGCAATTGCAGAAGAGAATCCTAACATTCCAACTATTGGTCCTATTCCACCTTGTCTTGCTGATTCTCCTAATAATGATCCTACAATTGGACCAGTACATGAAAAAGATACAACAGCTAAGGCTAACGCCATGAAGAAGATTCCGATGATTCCACCTCTATCTGCTTGTCTGTCGATTTTATTTAAAAATGAATTGGGTAAAACGATTTCAAATGCTCCTAAAAATGAAGCCGCAAAAACGATTAGAATTACAAAAAATATCAAGTTAAACCAAACATTAGTCGATAACGCATTTAATGAATCGATTCCAAAAAGTGCGGTTATTATCATTCCTAAACCAACATAAATGACAATGATAGAAATCCCATAAATAAAAGCATTACGAATTCCTGCCGCTTTGGTTTTACTTTGTTTTGTAAAGAAACTCACTGTCATTGGTATCATTGGGAATACGCAAGGCGTAAGCAAAGCAGCAAATCCACCTAAGAAAGCTAAAATGAAGATTCCCCACAAACTTTTCTCCTCTTCTTTTGGAGTTGAAGTCGGAACAATTTCTTTTGTAGCTTTTTCTGAATCAGTAGTTGTAATCGATGTTGTATCGGCACTAACAGCAGTTGTATCATTAGAAACTACATTTGTTGATATAACTTCTTCTACCTTAATTTCAGGCAATTTAAACGTAAACGCAGCATCTTGCTGAATACATTGCTCTTTACAAACTTGGTATTCTACATAAACTTTTACCTCTTTTAATTTCGGATTGGTAACTTTAATTACTTGCTTGAACTGAGCCGTTTTTGCAAAATAATATTCGTCTACTTCAAAAATATCGTTGTATACTTTTTTGTATGGACTTTCTTTGGTTTTCCCAACTAAATCGAAGTTCCCTTTTGAGTTTTTATAATCAAAAACAGTTGGAAGTGGTCCGTTTTCTGGTGTAAATTGCGAATACATATGCCACTCATTTTCGATAGTAGCATCCATAACCAATTCAAATTCGGTAGCCGATTTTTGAACGACTTTAGTTTTCCATTGTACCGGATTTATAATTTGTGCATTTCCAAAAAATCCAAAAATTAAGGCGATTAAGGCAAAATATTTTCTCATTCTTCTAATACTATTTTTATGATGTTTTGTGTTGTTTCATTACTTGTAAATCGATTATCTACTCGTTTTCCAATTACCCAAACAATTTGGTCTTGCGAACATAATAACCACTGATTTTCTTTATCTAAAAGCGAATATTTTTCATCTTTGAAATATTTACTCAATTTCTTTTTCCCATTCATTCCTGATGGATAAAAATAATCTCCTTCTTGCCATTTTCTAATAGTAAGCGGAAATTTGAGTTTACTTTCATCTACAAATATACAATTCGAATGTGTTTCAAAAATGTTAACTCCTTTACAAAACCTAAGTTTTAAGGGAATATTAACTTTACTATCTAACGATTCAATAATAAAAATTGCTGAATTATTTGACGATTTTCTTTCAAAAAGGATTAATTTTTCTCGGTCTTTCAACAAAACATGCGTTTCCGAAAATATTTGTTTTCCTGATTGCGCTTCAACCAAATCATAAATATCATTCCAAGCCGAAAATCCGTAATCTTTCAGCCATTGGTACAAATACGCTTTATGATTCTTGAATTGAAGCAATGGTTTCAAATGAATTTCTAATTGATTCTCTTTCTCCTCTACAACTTTTTCATAAACCAATTTAGAAGCGTCATTAACTAAACTTTCTGCTTGTTGCAAATGATGTAAAGTATTTTGAAACGAATCTAAAAATCCGGTATTCAATTCTTTTAAAATGGGAACAATATCGTGACGTAGTTTATTTCGGAAATACTTATCCGTAGCATTGCTAGAATCTTCTCGCCATTGAATTTTATTTTCTAACGCATAATTCTCAATTTCCAAACGAGAAAACGGCAACAACGGACGAATAATGTTTACATTTTGAGCAGGAATTCCCGTCAACCCTTCTAAGCCTGTTCCTCTTGTGAAATTGATTAAAAATGTTTCAACATTGTCATCCAAATGATGAGCGGTTAAAACATAATCAAATCCAAGTGAAATAATTTCTTGAAACCAATCATAACGTAACTTTCGAGCGGCTAATTGAATGGAAAGTTTGTTTTTATTAGCAAATTCAAGCGTATCAAACGTCTCAATAAAATATGGAATATACCTATCTTGACAAATTTCCCTAACCAACATTTCATCAGCATCGCTTTCCTTTCCTCTTAATTGAAAATTACAATGTGCAATCGCAATATCATAATTCAATTGCTGAAACAAATGCATCAAAACCATACTATCAATGCCACCACTAACAGCTAAAAGCAATTTCTTGTCTTTTAGTTGGGCAAAATTTTGTTCTATATGATTTTGAAATTTTGTAAGCATGACCAAAAATAAGGAATTATTTGGATTGCAACACCTCAAACATCGCTTTTGCTTTCAACAAACATTCTTCATATTCATTTTCAGGAACAGCCTGAGAAGTTACAGCGCTTCCTACAGAAAAAGATAAATACTGATTTTGTGCATTATACAAAATACTTCGAATCACGACATTAAAATCGAAATCGCCGTTTGGAGTGAAATATCCCACTGCTCCACTGTATAATCCACGTTTGGTTTCTTCTAATGCTTCAATAATTTGCATAGCCGAAATCTTTGGCGCACCTGTCATGCTTCCCATTGGAAAAGTCGTTCTTAGAATTTCGATGGGTGAAGTCGTGTTTTCAACTTCGGAAACGATTGTAGAAATCATTTGATGGACTTGCTTAAACGTGTAAATCTGACATAATTCTTCCACTTTAACACTTCCTTTTGTTGCGGTGTGCGATAAATCGTTCCGAACTAAATCGACAATCATAATATTCTCAGAACGTTCTTTTTCATTTTGAGCTAAATCGGATTTTAATTGTTCGTCTTGTTCTACATCAAAACTTCTTCTTGCTGTTCCTTTTATGGGTTGGGAAATGACTTTTGTTCCTTCTTTTCGCAAATAACGTTCAGGTGAAGCGGAAAGCAAATACTGAAAATTATTCTTGAAGTACACCGCAAAAGGTGGTTCAGAAATAGCATTCAGTTTTTGATAGATTTCCAAAGGTTCAATTTGAGCCTTTTCGGCATAGAATTCCATGCAGAAATTCGCTTCATATATGTCGCCACGGTGAATATGTTCGAGCATTTTAGATACTTTGGAAAGATAATTTTCTTTTGAGATGCGTTGTTTTATGGTAATTGGTGATGGGTAATGGGTAATAGGTGCGATAGATATGATTTCTTCGAAATCAGCCTCCATTTCCTCATCGCACATTCGTAAATATTGGATTTCAACTTGATTTCCTTTGATTAGAAATAACTTTTTAGGCTGAAAGAAAAACAAATCGGGAAACGCTAATCCATCGAAATTGTTGGAATTTAAAGCTTCGGTATCGTTTTTTAAATCATAGGACAAATAACCAAACAACCAATCTTTCGTTTGACTTTGGTACTGATACAAATCTTGAAACGCATTTTCGTAATCGGTTTTAATCGAAGTAAAAGCATCCACCGCCAAAACTGCATCGTAACTCGAATACTTTTGATGATACTGATTCGAATCTAAAAAAACAACTTCTCTATGTTGGTTCGCCCAATGCAAAAGTTGGTTTTTAAAGTCGGAAAAGGGCGAAATATCTTTTGTAATTACTGTTCTCAAATTGGAAAATTTACTTCGTAAAAGTACAACAAAAAAATAGTTGTTGAAAAATGGTTCAAATGTTAAAATTTGGCACGGTTTTTATTCTTGCCTCAACAACTAACCCATTAAAAATTCATTTCTATTGATTCTAAAACTACACGTATTAAAAACAATTAATCAATAACTTTAAAAATGAATTTTTATGAACAAAAACACCAAAATCGTATTGACTTTGCTAGCTGTTGGCTTAGTCTTATCTTGTAAAGAAAGAGTTGCAGAAGAAACACCTGATTATTCAGAAAATGCCGTAGCCGATAGTACAAGCGTAATTTCTTCGTCAGCCGCCGTTGAAAACAAAAACAGTAATCGAAAGTTTGTGAGAACTGCAGATGTGAAATTTAAAGTTAAGAATGTCGCCAAATCGACTTATGCGATTGAAGATGCGACAACGAGATTTGGTGGATTTGTAACGTATACCAATCTACAAAGCAACATTCACAGCGAAGACCGAACCAAAGTGAGTCAGGATAGCACTTTAGTGACTACAAAATATAAAGTGGACAACAACATTACCATTCGTGTTCCAAATACAAAAATGGATACGGTGATTAAAACTATTGCGAAACAAATTCATTTTTTAGATTATCGCATCATTAAAGCAGATGATGTTTCGTTACAAATGTTATCGAATGAACTATCACAAAAAAGAAGCAATTCTTCAGAAAAACGTTTGGCAAATGCAATTGACTCGAAAGGAAAAAAACTAAATCAAGTTGTTGATGCCGAAGCAACCTTAGATGCAAAAAAAGAACAAAATGACGCTTCAAAATTGCAGAATTTATCGTTACAAGACCAAGTAAACTTTAGTACGTTAACGCTAAACATTTACCAAGACGAAAGCATCAAGCAAGAAATGGTGGCTAATGAAAAAAGTATCAACGCTTACCGACCAAATATTGGCTTACAAATTTGGGATAGTGTAAAAACGGGTTGGTTTATGTTGGAACATATTATTTCATTTGTAGTGGTGCTTTGGCCATTTGTTTTGATTGGTTTTTTTGGATTTTTGGGATATAAAAAGTTTTTGAAAAAGTAAGAAATAAGCCATCGGGAAACTGATGGTTTTTTGTTTAATTAATTTACTATATTTGAATAATACTTAATTTTAAAAATTCAAACTTTTTAATGGCAAAATACTTTTACATATTTTTCCTTTTCAGTTTTAATCTGTTTTCTCAAAATTACAGTTTAATTACAAAAGTTGAAAAAAATTTAAATTCTGAAAATCCGAACTTAAAAAAAGCTGAAAAATTATTAAATAGAGCTGAAAAAAGTGACTATGGTTTTTGTGGAAGCGCAAAATTAAGTGCAGATAGCGAAATTGATTTCTTGAGAGCTAAGATATTATTTTTAAAAAATGACTTTAAAAAATGTTTGAATAAACTAGAATCTGAAGACATTTGGATTCGAAGATATTCTTCCGACTCACTTAAAATAGAATGTTTAATTAAAATGCATGGAAAAGAAAAAATTAGGAATTTAATCTATGCTAAAACATCTGAAATTATAAAAAGAAATAATTACAATTATAAAGGAATTTATATAAGACTTGAAGAGATAAATTATACTTTTTGTTTTTTAGATCAAAATGAAAATATTAATTACAATAATGAAGTAACTCTTTTAGAAATCTTAAAAGAAACAAACTTTTACAATTTAATAAAACCATCTAATTAAAAAATTACTAACCAAAAAACTATTCAAATTATGAAAATTGCAACTATTATTATTCGTGTGCTTTTAGGAGCTTTGATGCTTTTTGCTTCTATTTCTTATTTTTTCAAGCTTGGTCCACAGCAACCAGAACCAACAGGAGATTTGGCTACTCTAATGGCTGGTTTTATGGCTTCAAAATACATTTTTCCTGTAGCAAAAGCTATTGAATTATTAGCAGGATTAATGTTAGTAAGTGGAAAGTTTGTTCGATTAGGAACTATAATTTTATTGCCAATAAGCATTAATATTTTTCTAATTCACGCGGTTGTAACTGGTACCGATATTCCAATGGCAGCAGCCATTTTGTTTGCTAATGTGTTTTTAATTTATGCTAATTGGGATAGTTTTAAAGAAATTGTAAAAGCATAATTTTATAAATAATTAAATAAAAAAATCCCAAACTCAATTGAATTTGGGATTTTTCATATAATGACTTTTCTATTTACACGTGTAATGCTCTGTTATCAGTCGCTGCTAATGCTGCTTCTTTGATAGCTTCTGCAAACGTTGGGTGTGCGTGAGACATTCTTGAAATATCTTCTGCACTTGCTCTGAATTCCATAGCTGTAACTGCTTCTGCAATTAAATCGGCACATCTTGCACCAATCATATGAACTCCTAAAACTTCATCTGTTTTTGCATCGGCTAAGATTTTTACAAAACCGTCAGTGTCTCCTCCTGCTCTAGCTCTTCCTAAGGCTTTGAATGGGAAACTTCCTGCTTTGTAAGCTACACCTTCTGCTTTCAATTGCTCTTCTGTTTTACCAACAGCTGCAACTTCTGGCCAAGTATAAACTACACCCGGAATTAAGTTATAATCGATATGCGGTTTTTGACCTGCTAAGATTTCGGCAACTAAAACACCTTCTTCTTCAGCTTTGTGTGCTAACATCGCTCCACGAACTACGTCACCAATTGCATAAATATTTGAAGCTGAAGTTTGTAAATGATCGTTTACTTCGATTTGACCTCTATCGGTAACTTTTACACCTGCTTTTTCAGCGTTTAATCCATCTGTATAAGGACGACGACCCACAGAAACTAATGAATAATCACCTTCTAATGTGATGATTTCACCTTTAGCATTTTCTGCTTTTACGGTTACAACATCTCCAGCTCTTTCTACCGATTGAACTTTGTGAGATGTGTAGAATTTCATACCTTGTTTTTTCAACACTTTAGTCAATTCTTTTGATAAAGCTGCATCCATTCCTGGAATAATTCTATCCATGAATTCTACTACAGAAACTTGTGCTCCTAAACGTAAATATACTTGACCTAATTCAATTCCGATAACACCACCACCAATAATTACTAAATGTTTTGGAACTTCTTTCAGTTTCAAAGCTTCAGTAGAAGTGATGATTCTTTCTTTATCTAATTTGATAAATGGTAAGCTAGATGGTTTTGAACCTGTAGCAATAATAATATTTTTAGATTCGATGATTTCCGAAGAACCATCTTCTTTCGTCACTTTTACAGAAGTTGCGCTTTCAAACGAACCTACACCATTGAAAACGGTAATGTTGTTTTTATCCATTAAGAATTTTACACCACCCGAAGTTTGATCTACAACTGCTTGTTTACGAGCAATCATTTTTTCTAAATTCACTTTTACATCTCCCGAAACTTCAATTCCGTGGTCAGCAAAGTGTTGTAACTCTTCATAATGATGCGAAGATGCTAATAATGCTTTCGATGGAATACATCCTACATTTAAACACGTTCCTCCAAGAGTTGAATATTTTTCAATAATAGCTGTTTTAAAACCTAATTGGGCACAACGGATAGCTGAAACATATCCTCCAGGGCCAGAACCAATAATGGTTACATCAAATTGACTCATGATTGTATATAAAGTTTGTTGTTCGACTTAAATTCGGATACAAAAGTAACGCTTTTTGAATTAATTCTTTGTTACTTTTTTGGTAAATTATTATAGCTTAATTTAAAGTAAAAGCGGTTGTATATTTTACTTCTCCAATCATAAAAGAACTGTGCGTACTTCCGATATGTTGCAAACCAGTAAGTTTCGTAACCATGAACTCACGATACTCTTCCATGTCTTTAACGTTCACTTTTAAAATATAGTCGTAATCTCCACTTACGTGATAACATTCTGAAACTTCGGTTAATTTAACTACTTCATTTTCGAAAGTTGTGATGTAGTCTTTTGTATGCTGGTTTAATTTGATGTGACAGAAAACCACGAAAGATTTTTCTAATTTAACTCGGTCTAAAAGTGCTACGTATTTAGTGATAACTCCTTCTCGTTCTAGTTTTTTAATACGTTCGTAAACAGCAGTTACAGAAAGGTTCAATAATAAGGAAAGTTCCTTGGTTGTCTTTTTAGTGTCTTCTTGCAGAAAACCTAAAAGTTTTTTGTCGATTGCGTCCATTGGTTGTTGTTGTGTTGTTGTTAGTTTTTAGTTGTCGGCAAATGTAACTAAAACAAAGAAATAACAGAAATAAAAACTACAACTTTAACTTAATTTAGTATAAAATTCTAAATTTACTACAATGTATTGAAAAATAAATTACACATAAGTAAATTTGATTTTAAATAAACAACCAAACTTAAAATTTATGGAAAAATTCAATCCAGCAGATCGCATTCAAGACTTACAATATTTCGGTGAATTCGGAGGTGTAAATCCATCGATTTCAGATAGTTCAACTTACACATTTCTTTCAGCAAAGACCATGTTTGACACCTTTGAAGGGAATGCAGAAGGATGCTATTTATATTCTCGTCATTCATCACCAAGTAATTTATATTTAGACAAAGCATTGGCAGCAATGGAAGGAACAGAATCAGCAAACGTAGCTGCTTCTGGAATGGGTGCTATCACTCCTACACTTTTGCAATTGTGTGGAAACGGAGATCATATCGTTTCAAGTAGAACTATTTACGGAGGAACGTATGCTTTCTTGAAAAACTTCGTTCCAAGAATGGGCATCAAAACTACATTTGTAGATATCACAAAATTAGACGTAGTTGAAGCGGCTATCACTCCAAATACAAAAGTTCTTTACTGCGAAACTGTTAGTAATCCTTTGTTGGAAGTTGCTAATATTGCTTCATTGGCAAAAATTGCTAAAAAACACAATATCAAATTAGTAGTTGACAATACGTTTTCACCTTTATCTGTTGCTCCAGCGAAATTAGGTGCTGATATTGTGATTCATTCCTTAACAAAATACATCAACGGAAGTAGTGATACTGTTGGTGGTGTGGTTTGTGCTTCTCAAGAATTCATCAACAGCTTGAAAAACGTTAACGACGGAGCAAGTATGCTTTTAGGTCCAACAATGGACAGTTTGCGTTCGGCTTCTGTAATGAAAAACTTAAGAACATTACACATCAGAATGAAACAACACAGCCACAACGCAATGTATTTGGCTAATAAATTTGAAGCAGACGGAATTAAAACGGTTTATCCAGGTTTAGCAAGTCACCCAAGTCATGAAATTTACAAAACCATGATTAATCAAGAATACGGTTTTGGTGGAATGATGACGATTGATGTTGGAAGTTTAGATAAAGCCAATGCGTTGATGGAATTAATGCAAGAAAGAAACTTAGGTTACTTAGCGGTAAGTTTAGGATTTTACAAAACATTATTCAGTGCTCCTGGAACTTCAACTTCATCAGAAATTCCATTAGAAGAACAAGCTGAAATGGGATTAACGGATGGTTTAATTCGTTTTTCAATTGGCTTAGATAACGATATTGAAAGAACCTACGAAATGATGAAACAATGTATGGTAGAATTAGGCGTTTTATAATTCTAACGAAATAAATTAACAAATCCGATTTAGCAATGAATCGGATTTTTTTGTAACAAATACGTAACTTTGAACTCTAATACACAATTAATTTACTAGTAATGAAAAAATATCTTTTAAGTTTTCTATTGGTTGGAAGCTTTGCTGTGGCACAAAATCTGACTATTGAAGAAACTGTTTTAGGGCCAAGAAAATATGCTCCAACAACACAAACTGCCCAACAATGGCGTAAAGATTCCAAATCCATCACGTATTTAAGTACTGACTTTTCTTCTTTAATTGAAAAAAGTGCTGCAAACGGTTGGACAGCTTCAACTTTAGCTACAAAAGCTGAATTTGAAACCGCTTTGAAATCGAAAATCACCAATGATGAATTTACCATTAGAACGTTTCCTTTTTCAATTAATTGGAAAACCATAAATACTTTTGAAACGGAAGTTGCGGGAAAGAAAAACAATTACAAAGTAACTTATGATGTAGTTTCAAAACAGATTACATCTGTGATTAGTTATAATATTGAAGGTGCTCAAGCGAAATTTGCTTCTAATAATAATGTCGCTTGGTTACAAGAAAACAATATCCGAATCACAACGCCTTCTGGACAAGTTATTGAAGTTACGAACGACGAAAATAAAGCAATCGTTAATGGTTCTGATTATGTACACCGTCAAGAATTTGGTATCGACAGAGGAATGTGGTGGAACGAAAAAGGAACGCAATTGGCTTATTATCGCAAAGATGAAACTATGGTCGCTAATTATCCGCTTACCAATTGGAATGAGCGCGAAGCCACCAACAAAGACATCAAATATCCAATGGCTGGAATGACTAGCGAGAATGTCACTTTGGTAATTTACGATGTAGCTTCGGGTAAAAAAGTAACGATTCAAACGGGTGAACCAAAAGACCAATATTTAACTATGGTGTCTTGGGAACCAACTGGAAAACATATTTTCATTGGAATATTAAATCGGGAACAAAATCATTTAAAATTCAATAAATATGATGTTGCAACAGGCGCTTTTGTTAAAACATTATTCGAAGAAAAAGCTACTACTTGGGTAGAACCACAACATGCGTTAACTTTTGTTCCAAATAATCCAACTCAATTTATTTATCAAACCGATTTCTTTGGTTTCAACCAAATGTATTTGTACAATACCGATGGAAAATTATTGAAAAACTTAGGTTTTAAAGATGTGGTTGTGAAAGATATGCTTGGTTTTGATGCTACCAACACAAAAATAAACTACATTGGAACAACCAATAATGGATTAGACCGTCAATTGTTTCAAGTGGATTTAAAATCAGGAAAAACCATTCAATTAACAACTATTTCTGGAACGCACACGGCTTCTGTTTCTTCAGATGGAACGATGATTTTAGACCAATACAGCAACTTAACAACTCCAAACGAAATTTCGATTTTAAACATCAAAAATAAAATGGCGAATACTTCTTTAGTAAAAGCCGAAAATCCTTTCATAGGAAAAATTGATTTACCTAAAATCGAATTCGTAACTCTAACTTCTCCAGACGGAAAAACACCTTTAAACGGAAGATTAATTTATCCAGGCAACTTTGATGCTACGAAAAAATATCCTGTAATGGTTTATGTTTACGGAGGTTCTCATGCGCAATTGGTAAACAATCGTTGGTTAGGCGGTGCTGGATTCTTCGATATTTACATGGCTCAAAAAGGATATGTTGTTTTTACGTTAGACAATAGAGGAAGTGATTCTCGTGGAAAAAAATTCTGTGAGGTTACCCATAGAAATTTAGGCGTAAACGAAATGGCAGATCAAATGAAAGGAATTGAATTCTTGAAATCAAAATCATTTGTAGATGCAGACAGAATTGGAGTTTTTGGATGGAGTTTTGGAGGTTTCATGACGACTTCATTAATGACAAATCATTCTGATGTATTTAAAGTAGGTGTAGCCGGTGGACCAGTTATTGATTGGAAATACTACGAAATCATGTACGGAGAACGTTATATGGATATGCCACAAGAAAATCCTGAAGGATATGAAAAAACTTCTTTATTAAGCAAAGCTAAAGATTTAAAAGGAAGATTGTTAATTATTCACGGAGCGCAAGACCCAGTAGTAGTGCAACAACACAGCATGAACTTTATTGAAGCTTGCATCAAAGCAGGAAAACAAGTGGATTATTTCTTATATCCAAATCACGAACATAACGTAGGTGGAAGAGATCGAATTCACATGTATGCAAAAATTGCAGATTACTTTGATTTACACTTTAAAAAATAAATTTTCACAAAATAAAAAGCGAATCCGTTGAATTTTCAGCGGATTTCTTTTTTTAGAAGTTTTCAAAATAAAAACCATTTTTCTATCTTGCAACCTCAAACAAAACTAAATGGATACTAAAATCATAAAAAACAGAGAGTTAAAACTTTGGGAAGCCTTAATTCCAGTTTTTGCTCTAATTGGAATGCTCGCTTACAATGTACTTTTTGCCTATAACGGACCCGATGATAATGCTTTAGGAGGAAGTAATCAGTTTATTCTTTTACTTGGTGGTGCTGTTGCGGCTATTGTGGGATATTTTACAAAAGTTCCGTTCCATAAAATGTTAGATGAAGTAGCTAATAACATCAAATCTACTGCTGGAGCTATCTTAATTTTATTAATGGTAGGTGCATTAGCAGGAACTTGGATGGTAAGTGGTATCATTCCTTCCATGATTTATTATGGTTTACAAATTTTGAGTCCAGCTGTGTTTTTACCGGCTACTTTGATTATTTGCTCGGTAATTTCTATTGCAACGGGGAGTTCTTGGACAACTTCTGCAACTGTAGGTATTGCCTTGATAGGTATTGGAGGGGCTTTAGGTTTTGAACTTGGTATGGTGGCTGGAGCAGTAATTTCAGGGGCTTATTTTGGAGATAAATTATCGCCAATGTCAGACACAACCAATCTTGCTCCTGCTATGGCGGGAACTGATTTGTTTACGCACATCAAATACATGACTTTAACAACTATACCTACATATATTATTACTTTAATTCTATTTATTATTTTAGGTCTTTCTGTAGAAGTAACAGGTGAAGCTAATACCGATGATTTATTAAATTCTATTTCGGCAAGTTTTAACGTAACGCCTTGGTTATTTTTAGTTCCAATTATTGTTATTGGATTAATCGTAAAAAAAACAGAACCTTTGGTTGCACTATTAGTTGGAACTTTATTAGCTGGAATTTTCGCAATTATTTTTCAACCTGAAGTTGTGAACGGAATAACAGGTGCCGATAGCATGACTTTTAAATCCGCTTATAAAGGAGTTATGGAAGCCATTACATCAAAAGTAGTGGTCCCAACCGAAAATAAAACTTTAGCCGACTTATTCACTTCTGGAGGAATGGCTAAAATGTTACCGACTATTTGGCTAATTATTTGCGCAATGGTGTTTGGAGGAATTATGGATGCTATTGGAGCTTTATCAAGAATTAGTGAATCCTTATTAAAATTAGCACATTCTACTTTTGGATTATTCGCTTCTACTGTGGGAAGTTGTTTAGCATTAAACATTACAGCTTCTGACCAATATTTAGCGATTGTAGTGCCGGGTAAAATGTTTGCAAAGGCATATAAAGATAAAGGTCTAGCTCCTGAAAACCTAAGTAGAACTCTAGAAGATACTGGAACAGTTACTTCGGTTTTAGTGCCTTGGAATACTTGTGGTGCTTATCAAGCGGGAACTCTTGGTGTTTCAACTCTTGATTATTTACCTTATGCTTTCTTCAATATCTTAAGTCCATTTATGACTTTAATTTTTGCAGCTTTCAACATTAAAATTAGACAATTGATTTCAAATATTAAAGAATAAAACACTATAATCAAAATCTATATTAAAATAAAAATTAACCATGACTTAACTATAGTTGTGGTTTTTTTATTTGTACTTTTGTAAAAGAAATTTAATTAATAATTTAAATAGAAATAACATGGCATTAGTTGGAAAAAAATTCCCAAACATTACAGTAGATGCAATCTCTTTCATGGGAGATAATTTAAGAATTAACGTTTTAGAAGAAGCAGTAAACAACAAGAAAAAAGTTGTTTTATTTTGGTATCCAAAAGATTTCACTTTTGTTTGTCCAACAGAATTACATGCTTTTCAAGCTGCTTTAGGTGAGTTTGAAAAAAGAAATACTATGGTTATTGGTGCTTCTTGCGATACAAATGAAGTGCACTTTGCTTGGTTAAACACAGCAAAAAACAATGGTGGAATTGAAGGTGTAACTTACCCACTTTTAGCTGATACAACAAGAAACTTAGCTGCCGCTTTAGATATTTTAGATGCAGAATGGGTTTATGACGAAAATTTAAATGATGAAATCTTAGAAGGTTCAAACGTAACTTTCAGAGCTACTTATTTAATTGACGAAGATGGAAAAGTATTCCACGAAAGTGTTAATGATATGCCATTAGGAAGAAACGTAAACGAGTACTTAAGATTAATCGATGCTTACACTCACGTTCAAACTAAAGGTGAAGTTTGTCCAGCTAACTGGGAAGAAGGAAAAGACGCTATGAGTGCAGATAGAAACTCTACTGCTGCTTATTTAGCTTCACACTAATTCAATAACAAATTCAAGTTCAAGATCAAGTTCAAAATTTTATCAATATTGGTATTGAACTTGTTCTTGCTCTTGTAATTGAAATTTATAAATTATGTTTACAGAAATAGAACAAGACAACTTGGCTGAAATTGTAGCTGCAAACGAAACGGTAGTAGTTCAATATTCAGCATCATGGTGCGGAAATTGCCGTATTATGAAACCAAAATTCAAAGTAATGGCCTCTCAAAATGAAGCTATACCTTTTGTAATTGTAGATGCAGAAAAATTTCCTGAATCTAGAAAATTAGCAAAAGTGGATAATTTACCAACCTTCGCTACTTTTAAAAATGGCACATTAGTAAATCAAACCCAAACTAATAAAGCAGAAGTTTTAGCCGAATTGGTTAATGAAGTACTTTAATTATAAGTTTCAGGTTTCAAGTTTCAAGTTTGAATACAACTAAAAACAACCTGAAACCTTAAACTTGAAACAAAAATAAATATGAAATTACCTATTATAAAACAGTTAACTCAATTTATTGAAGATAACGACCAAGATTATTTAGTAGAAACTATTGAAGTATTAGAAAACCTTTGCGAAGTTTCGTCACTAAAAGACGAAGAATTAGATGTAATTGCAGAGCTTATCTCTAATATGTATGGCGCATTAGAAGTAAATCAAATGATTAAAGACGGAGCGGACAAAAAAACGGCTTTAAATGATTTTATGAAGCGCGTACTGGGTTCTATAGACAAATAATTAATAAAGCTCTAGTTAGAGCTTTATTAATTTTAAACCATTAATTTTCTTTCAAATTAATATTTTTTAGAAAATTTAACACTAATTTTATATATTGCACAACTATAATCCCTATAAACCCAATGTGCATGAATAAAATTACTTCTTTTATAACTATATCGATAGTATTCATTTCAACTTTAGGATTCTCTCAAAATCAAAGCATTCAATTTAAGCCAAGACCTGCTGAATTTGAATTTTTTGGTTCTATAAACGATAGTGTTTATGCATTAAAAACTCCTATCAACTCAATAACAAATAGAACTTTTAATAGTAAATTACCTTATCCCATCATTTTTATCCATGGATTAAATTCTAGTTCGGAAACATGGAACACTTCTACCGATTATTATGATACCCAATACGGATTTACTTTTGGTGGTCGTTTTGATTTTTGTTTGAATGCCGACAACAATAATACAACCACTAATAAAAACTTTTATCCAACCGCTGGTGCTGATATCGCAGCGTTTGAATCACTTGTCCAAAATGGCGATTATTTTTATGTGAATTTTGATGTAAATCCAAATGGTAGCATTGGAACATCTGTTTTAAGTAATCAATCGGCTATTGCTAAACAAGGCGCTGCAGTTAAAGTGGCTGTTCAACGCGTAATGGAAGTAACTGGAAAAAACAAAGTTATTCTAGTTGGGCATAGTATGGGCGGATTAGCATCGAGAGAATACATCCAAAACAGCGAGAATTGGCAATCGGATAATCAACATCATGTAGCGAAATTACTAACATTAGGAACGCCTCACGGTGGTAGTAATGCGAGTGACAACATTTTAGCCTTCATGACTGGTACTGATGTCAGCTCTGAAGCCATTCGAGATTTAAAAACAACGTATTATTATAGTGGTGAGCCTGGACATTTTTTATTTGGTGGATTAGAAGTGCAAAACAGTTCTAGTATGAATGACAATTCGTACTCACCTGATTTTTATAATTCCGATATCAATTGCAACGGTATTGTAGGCGAAACGATATTAGGGTTGAATCAAAAATCTATTGACCATTTTATTGACTTTTCTTGTGTTATTGGAAGAATTACGAATGCTTTTGGAAGCAACATTACTACCGATGGTGTGGTGCCTGAGCCTTCTTCTAACATGAATACTTATTTAACTGGATTAACCTATCCTGCTAAGTTGTTTTATTTTAATTCGGGATATGATATTATTGAAAATCATACAGAATTACCAGGTTATCCATACCAAATGATGCAAGGTTTAGACGAACCAAATTTTAAAGAATTAGCGTATAGTATTGAAACCAATAAAAACTATATTGGATATACAACGGTTCAGAATCCAACAGGTACTGACAATGATTATTTTAAATTTACAGTTGCCGATAATGTAGATGCAGTCGTTTCAGTAAGCAGTATCGTAACTTCTTCTATGAATGGAACTATTTTAGATGCTACAGGAACCGCAGTTGGTGTTGCTCAAAATAACAGTGGTAATACATTAAGTTTTACCAGAAACTTAACACCTGGCGATTATTATTTAAAACTAACCAGTACTAGTCCCACAAACACCAACTATCAAACACCTTATCAATTTAATATTACCACTACTTTAAGTGCTGATGATATTAGTTTTGAAACCTTTGTGTTTTATCCAAATCCAGTTAATGACTTATTACATTTAAATAATATCAGTTTAACTAAAGCAAGTGTTTACAGTGTTTTAGGACAATTAATAGATGTTAAATCTTTTGAAAACACAACTTCTAATACATTAGATTTATCTAGTTTAGAAAGCGGAATTTACTTAATAGTTTTAGAAAACGATTCCCAACAAAAAACGATAAAAGTAGTTAAAGAATAAAACGAAAAACGCTCTTAAAAGAGCGTTTTTTTTATTTAAAATATTTCTTTCTCAGCCAAAAAGCGACATTCACTAAAATTATTAAAGCGGGAACTTCCACTAAAGGTCCGATAACACCTGCAAATGCTTGTCCGCTATTGATTCCGAATACTCCTATAGAAACTGCTATTGCTAATTCAAAATTGTTTCCTGAAGCGGTAAACGATAAAGCAACAGTATCTCTATAATCTGCACCGATTTTCTTAGCGACAAAGAACATCAAGAAAAACATAATTGCGAAGAAAATAACTAAAGGAATAGCAATTCTAACCACATCCATTGGTAAATCTACAATCATTTCGCCTTTTAGGCTGAACATGACTACAATGGTAAAAAGTAGCGCTATCAAAGTAATTGGCGAAACAAAAGGAATGAATTTCTGATTGAAAAATTTATCGCCCAAATACTTTTTAATCGCTAAACGACTTATTACAGCCAAAGCAAACGGAATGCCTAAATAAATCCCAACCGTTTTAGCAATTTCGGCAATGGTGATATTTAATTCTAAACCTTTGATTCCGAATAAAGGCAACATGATTTCTAAATAAAAATAAGCATATAAACTGAAGAAAAACACTTGAAGCAAACTGTTAATTCCAATTAAACCTGCTGTTAGTTCTCGGTTTCCTTCTGCGAGTTCATTCCAAACGATTACCATGGCAATACAAGGCGCAATTCCTATGATAATTAGCCCTGTCATGTATTCTGGATACTCTTTTAAGAAGAAAGTTGCCAATAAAAACATTAAAAACGGCCCTACAATCCAAGTGATGAAAAACGAAGCGGATAGTAACTTTGGCTTTTCCAACATTTGAGGCACTTTTGAAAAATCGATTTTAGTTAATGGCGGATACATCATTAAAATTAACCCAATTGCCAACGGAACATTCGTAGTTCCAGATGAAAAGGAATTGATAAAATCAGCTGAATTGGGAATAAAATAGCCAATCCCTACTCCAAATACCATCGCTAAGAAAATCCAAAGCGTTAAATAGCGGTCTAAAAATCCTAATCGTTTTTTCATTTATACAATTTTTAAATAAATATTAATGTAATATAATCCTGTTATGATGAAAGTTAACGCGGCAATAATTCGCATTACTTTTTCAATTTTTGTAATGGTTTTGAAATAATTTCCTAGTTTTTCCATGCTAAAAGCAATCACAAAAGCGAAGAAAATTACAGGCAATCCTGTTCCAATTGAGAAAACTACTGGTAATAATAACCCTTCACTCGATGCTAATGTCATTGGAATCAACATGGCAAAAAACAAAGCTCCGCTATACGGACAAAATGCCATAGCAAACAAAGCTCCTAATAAAAATGAACCTAATAATCCTTTGGTTTTGAAGGTTTCTGATAGTTTTTCTGTGAAATTATATCCTTTTATAAAATTTAACTTAATTACATCAAACATAATTAATCCTATGATTATCAACACATAACCAATATACTTTTCACCATTTCCTTGAAACAATTTTGCTACTTGAAATTTACTTGCTCCAAAATAAATCAAAGCACCAATAAAAGTGTACGAAAACATTCTTCCCAAAGTATAAAATAGTCCGCTCAACACCACTTTTCTCTTGTTATTGATTGTTTTTGCAATAAAAGCCGTCGCCGTTATGTTCGTCGCCAATGGACACGGAGCTATTGCAGTCAATAAACCTAAGGCAAAAGCTGCAAGAACTGGAAACTCTTTATTTTCGGCAAAAGTTTGAATGAAATCCATAGATTATTTGAATTCAGAAATTTCCTTTTGAAGTTCGATTTTAAACTTTTCGCCTTCATTTTTGGCAAACATAAAAGCCATTTCGGTTAAATCTTTAATCGCTTTCGTTTTCGAATTATACAAGTATAGAGATGTTCCAGTAGCTTCAAATTGTTCAGCAACTTTGGCGTTTTTTTCGTCGTCAACATTATACAAAACGAAAGAAATTGCATCATTCCCTTTGATGGTTTCTTTGCTTAATTTTTCAATGTTATTGCACGTTACACAACGATGTTCAGTGTGAAATTGAATCAATTGAATGTCGGTTTGAGCTGTGTTTTCTTCAGAATTTATTGCTACTTCTTTTACTTCTTTTTGGCATGAAATAAAAATCATGCTAACAATTAAAATATTAAATAATGCTTTCATCGTATTTTATTTTGAAATGAATACTTTATATTTCTTTGATGTTGAAACTTGTTCTAAATGCCCCATATTTGTTTCTGCATCATCTATAAAATGAGTATGAATATAATGACCTCGATGGGTAAAAACTCCTTCGTGCTTCTTAGAATAAAAACCCATTAATTGTCCGTTTACATTATTTAAGCTAAAATGTTTTTTGGCTTTATCATGCAAATCGTGGTTGTGTTCTTTTTCATTTTCTGGCTTTGAAATAATGTGATAATCAACCTTATCAAAATTGCCTACTATTCTAAAAACAAAAGGTTTATCCGTTTTTAGTCCAAGTTTTTTAACTGCATTTTCAACTACCATTTGTAAATCATCTTCATTTGCAATACCTTGATTCATTTCTAATTCATGCCATGATTTTACATAAGCATACACAGCAAAAGGAGATTTTATATTCCAATTATTTTCAATTACAATTTCATTTTTTTCATTCACTTTTGACGTAAACATTTTGCCATTAACAATTGTAACTTCTCCTTGGATTCTTCCCATTGGACAAACAGCAAATAGGTTTTCTTTGGCAATAGAATCCCAATCAATATGAGCAGACAAATCTTCACCCATCATTACTTTTTTCATAGCACTAATGGTTTTGATTTCTGTTTCTATTTCTTTTAATGGGTTAGTTTCATTGTTTTCTGTTTTACTTTCCTTTTTGCAAGAAAACAGCAGCAATAATATAACTGAAATACTAATTTTAATCTTCATTTTTTATAATAATAAATTAAACAAATAACCTGAAATAATGATGAAAAAAGCAACCACACCAAAGAAAATCGCAATTAATTTCCAAGTCATCACTTTTTTGAGCATTGTAGCTTCTGGAATGGACAAACCTACAACTGCCATCATGAAGGCAATTGCTGTTCCTATAGGAATTCCTTTTTGAACAAACACTTGAATGATTGGTAAAACACCAGCGGCATTGCTATACATGGGAACACCGAGTATTACAGCTATAGGAACCGCAAACGGATTCTCTTTACTAATATAAGTTTCAAAAAATCCTGTAGGAATAAATCCGTGCATCATGGCTCCTATTCCTATTCCTATGATGATGTACCAAAAAACACCTTTAATTATAGAAAGTGCTTCTTTAAAAATAACTGGCAAACGTTCAGAGAAGGTTAGTTTTTCTTCTTGTAAATCTCCTTCTTTTTCAGCATTTGCTAAAACTCCTTGTACCCAAGATGATAGGTGTTTTTCAAGTTTTAGTTTTCCTAAAGCATATCCGCCAATCATACCTAGTAAAATTCCACTGGAAACATAAATTAATGTGGCTTTCAAACCAAACATTCCGATAAACATTGCAATTGCAACTTCATTTACTAAAGGCGATGTGATTAAAAAGGCAAAGGTTACTCCAAGCGGAATGCCTCCTTTCACAAAACCAATGAATAATGGAACTGAACTACAAGAACAAAATGGTGTAATGGCTCCAAAAGTAGAGGCAAACAAATATTCTAAGCCAAAAAGTTTGTTTCTAGAAAGGTAATTTCTGATTTTATCGACTGGAAAATACGAATTTACAACACCCATAACCGTTGTGATGAGGAACAATAAGATTAAAATCTTTATCGTATCATACACAAAAAAGTTGAGCGCATCGCCCAATTTTGTGCCTTGAGCAATGTTAAAAACCGAGTAAATCAGCCAATCAGAAAGGTTTTGTAGCCAATTGAACATCTTAAGAAAGAGCTTCTAAAATTTCAGATTCAGAAGGAACTTTTCCTTTTATTTTAACAACCTCATCTACTACAACTGCTGGGGTTGACAAGATATTATATTCCATAATTTGCTGAATATCTTCTACTTTTTCAACTATTGCATCAATATTATTTTTTGCAATTGCATTTCTAACTGCTTGTTCGGTGGCTTTGCATTTTGCACAACCTGTTCCTAAAATTTTAATTGTTCTCATATTTTTTGTTTTTAACCACAAAGTACACTAAGAAGGCACAATGTTCACAATTGATACATTATTTTATTTGTGAAAACACAAAATACATTTCTGAAGCTATCTGTAAACTTCTCTCAGCGTATTTTTCGTTAATTAGTTCGGTTCCGTCAAAGGCTTTTGGATCGTCGTATTTGATAGGAAATCTGGCTTCTGCGCCAAAAACCATTGGACACCCTTCGTCTGCGTTATTGCAAGTCATGATGGCACCAAAGTTAGTTTTCGGATTAAAATCATTGAAATACGCTTTTGAAAAACAAATGATGGGATGTTGGTTATCATCAAACTTCACCGCATAAACTGGATTTTGTTCCTCGCTCAACTTCTGAATTTGAAATCCTTGGTTTACTAATGTTTCCCCAACTTTTGGAAACATCGCTGTAGCTTCAGTTCCACCAGAATAGCAAAAAACATTCTTGATTCCGAATTGAAATGCCATAGTTTGTGCCCAAATTTGCGACAAATGACTTCTTCTAGAATTGTGCGTGCAAATGAAGTTCAATCTGATTTCTTCTTTTGCATTGACTTTATTTTGAATATAATCTACTAGCGGTTGTAAAACTGCTTTGCGTTCGGCTGCAACTTCTATTTTTGAAATAGATTCGATGGTTTTTGATAAATTTTCTAGCATAATTATTTAAGTGAATAGTGAAAAGTAATTAGTGATAAGCTTTTTAAAATTAACAACAACCTGAATCGGGTGTGCAACAAGAAGTTTGTTTTGGTTTCCACTCGCCTATTTTGACTTTCATTTTTTCTGGTGGGATACCGCAATTGTCTTTTGCTAAACAATCCGTAAGTTTTGTGGTTAGCAAGAAATTCGTTCCATCGAAATCTAAATTGAATTTTCCTATGGTTTCCTTCATTTGGTATTCGACTTCGATTTCTAAATCAGGTAAGTCTAAGGTTTTTTCTGAAAGTTCTATGATGTGAACTAATTTCTCTGGATGCAATCTGTGGTCGTAATCGTTGGCTTCCCAAAGTTGGAAATTGATTACTTCTTCTGTACGAACGGTTCCACCACAATCGATGAAATGTTTGGTTACTTTTCCCACTTCTGTAACGTGGAAATGACTGGGTACTAAATCTCCGTTTGGTAATTGAAAGGCTATTTGAGAAAGCTGTTTTAATTGGAATTTGATTTCTGATAGTTTCATTTTTTAATGTATTAAGATTGTAGAATTAAGTATTAAGAATAAGGTTTCCTTCGACTTCGCTCAGGGTGACAAACGAAAATTAGCAACATTTGTTTTTTAATTTATGACGGATCATACCAAAGTGATTTTCTATTTTATCAATGGTATCTGGATTGATGCAATAACAAATTGCAGTTCCTTCGATAGTTCCTTTGATGATGTTGGCGTTTTTTAGTTCTTTTAAGTGTTGCGAAATTGTAGGTTGGGCTAATGGTAATTCGTTTACAATATCACCACAAATACAAGTATCTACGGTTAATAAATAATCTACAATTGCAATACGTGCTGGATGTGACAAAGCTTTGAATAAACTTGCCATTTCGTTTTGTTCTATTGAAAAGGATTCGGATTTTGAAGCTCCCATAATGTTTTGAATTACTTATTTATCATGATTGTTAACTATTCTCGATACCATTTTATACAGTAAAAATGCTAATTTTTGCTATATAAAATCACTCGAATTGACGTTTTAACAATCATAGCTAAATTATTATATTGCAATATTACGATAAACAAATATACTACACAATAAAAAATCCCGAAATTTCTTTCGGGATTGATTTTATAGCTGCTGAAACGAGTTCAGCATGACAAAAAGAGAGATTATTTACCTCCTTTTTCCATTTTAGCTTTTAATTCAGCAAGAATATCGTTGTTATCACCTAAAGTAGATGTTTGTGCTGGAGCTGAAGTGTTTTCAGTTACAGTCTTAGCGATTTTCTCTTCTTCTTCTCTGAAGATAGCTGTATGAGATGCTACTACTCTTTTGAATTCTTTATTGAACTCAATTACTTTGAAGTCAGCAGTATCACCTTTTTTCAATTTTTTACCGTCTTCTTTTTCTAAGTGACGTGTAGGAATGAAAGCAACGATATCGTCACCAAATTCTACAGTAGCTCCTTTGTCAACGATTTCTGAAATTGTTCCGTTGTGGATAGTTCCAACAGCGAAAGCATCTTCATACTTATCCCAAGGATTTGGAGTTGTTTGTTTGTGACCTAAAGACAATTTACGACCTTCAACATCTAATTCTAAAACAACTACGTCTAATTTATCACCTACATTTACAAATTCAGATGGGTGTTTGATTTTCTTAGTCCAAGATAAATCAGAGATATATACTAAACCATCGATACCTTCTTCTAACTCTACGAAAATTCCGAAGTTAGTAAAGTTTCTAACGATTCCAGTGTGTTTAGAACCTACTGGGTATTTAGCTGTAATATCTGTCCATGGATCTTGCGTCATTTGTTTGATACCTAAAGACATTTTTCTTTCATCTCTATCAAGAGTTAAGATAACTGCCTCTACCTCATCACCAATTTTCATGAAATCTTGAGCTGATCTTAAGTGAGTAGACCAAGACATTTCAGAAACGTGGATTAAACCTTCAACACCTTCAGCAACTTCGATGAAAGCACCGTAATCAGCTAAAACAACTACTTTACCTTTTACTTTATCACCAACTTTTAATTCAGCTCCTAAAGCATCCCATGGATGAGCGTGTAATTGTTTTAAACCTAATTGAATTCTTGTTTTCTCATCATCGAAATCAAGGATTACAACGTTTAATTTTTGGTCTAATTCTAATACTTCAGATGGGTGGTTGATTCTTGACCAAGATAAGTCAGTGATGTGGATTAATCCGTCAACACCTCCTAAGTCGATGAATACACCGTAAGAAGTAATGTTTTTAACAACACCTTCTAATACTTGACCTTTTTCTAACTGACCAATAATTTCTTTTTTCTGAACTTCGATATCAGCTTCAATAAGTGCTTTGTGAGATACTACTACGTTTTTGAATTCGTGGTTAATTTTAACTACTTTGAATTCCATAGTTTTGTTCACATATTGATCGTAATCACGAATTGGTTTTACATCAATTTGAGAACCTGGTAAGAATGCTTCGATTCCAAATACGTCAACGATCATACCACCTTTAGTTCTACATTTTACGAAACCATTAACGATTTCTCCTGTTTCATTAGCAGCGATAACTCTATCCCAAGCTTTGATAGTTCTAGCTTTTCTGTGAGATAATACTAACTGACCTGTTTTGTCTTCACGAACGTCGATTAATACTTCTACTTTATCACCAACTTTTAAGTTAGGATTGTAACGGAATTCGTTTAAAGAAATAACACCTTCAGATTTAGCGTTGATATCAACGATAGCATCTCTATCAGTAATTCTTACAACAACTCCTTCAACTACTTCCTCATCTCCTGTAGAAATGAAAGTTTTAGTTACTAGATCTTCAAATTCTTGTAAGTTTTTTTCATCAACTGCATCAATACCTTCTGCATAGTTGTGCCAGTTAAAATTCGCTAAAAACTCTTCTTGTGTTTTGTTAATTTCAGACATGCTGATTAAAAATTTGTATGTTGTGTTTCTTGCGTTTCATTGTGCGAATAGAAAACAGCAACAGTGTTTTACATAAATAATTGATTCCTAATGGAAACGCTTTTTCGCCAAAAGGTGCGCAAAATTACAACTATATTTTTGATTTACAAAACATTGTTTGAGTGTTTTTTGCTAATTTTCTAACATTTTTTTATGTTTTGTAACTGATATATTTTAAATACATTTGCTAAAAATTTAATATTTAATGATGAAAAAAGTAGTATTTGTATTTATTTCAGCCATACTAGCTATTGGTTGTAACAATTTAAAAGATAATGAGTTTGTTATTTCTGGTACAGCTAATGGTATTAAAAACGGAAAAAAAGTATTTTTAGAAGTACAAACCGAAACAGGTTCTATAGCTAAAGACACAGCTATAGTAACCGATGGAAAATTTGAATTAAGAGGCATTACAAAGGAATTAGATTTAGGATTTGTTAGATTTGAAAACGAACAAATTAACATGCCATTAATTTTAGAACATGGTACTATTGAATTAAACATTGTTAAAGATTCTTTACAAAAATCAACTTTAGGAGGTACACCAAACAATGAGATGTTTCAAAAGTTTAATACTGATTCTAGAGCAATTTCAGATAAAGTTGTAAAATTTGAAAAAGACAATAATGCTATCATGCAAAAAGCACAAATGAGTCAGGACACTGCAACGATAAATCGTCTTTTAAAAGAATACAGAAAGTTTCAGGATGAGATGAATATTTACTCTAAAAAATTTATTAAAGAAAATCCTGAGTCTTATTTATCGGTTTTACTTTTAGAAAATTTCCTGATGCGTCAATATTTAACTCCTGAAGAAGTAAAAACTTATTTTGAAGGATTAGATATAAATATACAAAACACAAAAAGCGGAAGCAAAATAAAAGCAGCTTTAAAAAAGATAACTGGGGTTAAGATTGGAAAACCTGCACCAAATTTTTCAGCTCCCTCACCAGAAGGCAAAACAATTTCTTTGAAAGAATCACTAGGTAAAGTTACTATTATTGATTTTTGGGCATCTTGGTGTGGACCATGTAGAGCAGAAAATCCTAATGTAGTGGCTTTA
>DIST01000010.1 GCA_002421645.1 Flavobacterium sp. UBA6203 | reverse complement strand
TTTCAGGAACTACAGGTTGGTTAGCAGATTACCCGAAAATGGCACAATTGTGCGAAGCAAAAAACGGAAGTTTTATTTATGCTTCTAATTTTAGTTTAGGTGTAAATGTGTTTTTTGAATTGAATGAATATTTAGCCAAAATGATGGCTAACTTGAAACAATACAAAGTTTCAATGGAAGAAATTCATCACACACAAAAGTTAGATGCACCAAGTGGAACTGCCATTACATTAGCTGAAGGCGTTATAAAACATTCGGATTATGCAAATTGGACATTAGAAACTCCAATAAGCAATGAAATTCATATTGAAGCAAAACGTATCGAAAATGTTCCGGGAACTCATAGTATTTTCTATGATAGTGAAGTGGACCAAATCGAAATCAAGCACACGGCACACAGCAGAGAAGGTTTTGCCTTAGGAGCTGTAGTTGCAGCCGAGTGGTTAGTAGGTAAAAAAGGGATTTTTAACATGAAAGATGTATTAGGTTTAAGATAATAGAACATAGACAACAGAACACAGACCGAATGAGTGGAAAAAAGAGACATAATTATAAGAATTTGAAAATTTGGTTGTTAGGTATAGAAATAGCCAAAGACATTTCAGATATTTTAGTTCTTTTTCCAAAACATGAACAATATGATTTAAGTTCTCAAATGAATAAAAGTTCTATTTCTATTCCAAGTAATATAGCAGAAGGTTCCTCAAGAACTGATAAATCTTTCAGTCATTTTATTGATATATCTTTGGGCTCATCTTTTGAATTAGCAACTCAACTTATTATAGCAAGACACAAAAATTACATAGACGATAATAAACATCAAACAATTGAAAATAAACTAGAAGAATTTCAGAGAATGGCAATGGGATTTCAAAACGGACTTCAGTAAAGTCTATTTTCTATTCTCTAAATTCTTTTTTCTAAAAATAAAATTATGGAAATATCAGGTTGGTTACTATTTATCTTATTAGTTCAAATAATTCACGGAATTGGAACTTGGAAATTATACGTAAAAGCAGGTAGAAAAGCATGGGAAGCATTTGTTCCGGTGTATAACGGAATTGTATTAATGCAAATCATCAATCGTCCAAAATATTGGATATTATTGCTTTTTATTCCAGTTATCAATTTGTTTATATTTCCAATTATTTGGATTGAAACTTTACGAACTTTTGGTAAAAAATCAACCGTTGATATGGTTTTAGGTGTTGTTACCTTAGGATTTTACATCGCTTATGTAAACTATACTCAAGAAGTAACTTATCATGCCAATCGCGATTTAAAAGCACCCAACAAAACAATGGACACTTTAGGTTCATTATCATTTGCAATTGTTGTAGCTACTTTAGTCCATACGTATTTTATTCAACCCTATACAATTCCAACCTCATCATTAGAAAAATCGTTATTGGTAGGCGACTTTTTATTTGTAAGTAAATTCCATTATGGAGCCAGAACACCTATGACACCTATTGCAGCGCCAATGGTTCATGATACTTTACCAATTATTAAAACAAAATCATATTTAGCAAAACCTTCATTACCTTATTTCCGTTTTCCTGCATTACAAAAAATAGAGCGTAATGATATTGTGGTGTTTAACTGGCCTGCAGATACTTTGTTTCACATGTACAAAGCGGCAGATAAAAGATATGACAAGCCTATCGATAAAAAAACCAACTACGTAAAACGTTGTACGGCTATTCCTGGTGATAAAATAGAAATTAAAGAGGGTATCATTTTTATTAACGGAAAAGAATCGATTCTTCCTGAAAGAGCAAAACCTCAGTATTCATATAAAGTAGCTTGGGATGGAAAAACTCCAGTTGATTTAGATTACATTAAAAAAGAACTTCATATCACGGATGCTTTTGGTCAAATTGCAAAAGACACTTTAATTTTTAGTGCCTTACCACAAGCTTCTGTTGACAGATTGAAAAATATTCCAGGACTTACCAAAGTTGAACGTATCATTCATAAAGAAACGGATAAATCTATTTTCCCAGGAACTAAAGATTGGAACGTAGATAACTTAGGACCAATTTACATTCCTGAAGCTGGAAAATCAGTAGAATTAAACAAAGAAACACTACCTTTTTACAAAAAAGTAATTGGCGAATACGAAGGAAACGACTTGAAAGTAAACGGAGATGAAATTCGAATTAATGGTCAAGTTGCAACATCATATACTTTTAAACAAGATTACTATTGGATGATGGGAGACAACCGTCACAACTCCTTAGACTCTCGTTATTGGGGATTTGTTCCTGCAGACCATATCGTTGGAAAACCAATTTTCATTTGGATGAGTATTGATGGAATTAATGATGGCATCAGAAATTGGAGCATTCGTTGGGACAGATTATTCACTACTGTTAGTGGTGACGGACAACCAAAATCGTATTTCCAATATTTCTTAATTGCATTAGCCGCTTATTTTGCTTTTGATTATTTTAGAAAGAAAAAGAAAAACAAAGAAGAAGCTTAATTATATTAGTATCCTAAATTTCACTAATTAGCACAATTTAATATGTGATAATTAGTGAAATTCGTGTTTTTAAAACAATATTTATCATGAACAACATTCTTATACATCCTACTTATTTTCCTTCAATTAGTCATTATGTAGCTATTATGCAAGCGGATTCAGTTACGTTTGAAATAGAAGACAATTTCCAAAAACAAACGAATAGAAACAGGATGTACATTTATAGTCCAAACGGAGTTCAATTGTTAAATATTCCTGTAAAACACTCCAAAGACAAGCACCAGAAATATAAAGATGTTCGTATTGAAAACGATTTTGGATGGCAGAAAAATCACTTTAAATCGTTAGAAGCCGCATACAGAACTTCGCCTTTTTTTGAATATTTTGAAGATGATTTTCGTCCGTTATTCGAAAAAAGACATGAATTTTTAATGGATTTGAATTTAGAAATTTTTGAATTGGTAAACGATTCATTAGGAATTAACATTCAACCTCAAAAAACTACTGAATTTTTTCATGAAGTTCCTGATTATAAAGATTTCAGACATTTAGCAAACGGAAAAAAAGATACTACTCAAATGGAAGAATACACGCAAGTTTTTAATGAAAAACATGGATTTATCAATAATTTGAGTATTTTGGATTTACTTTTTAATGAAGGTAGGTATGCGGTGGATTATTTGAAAAACCAAAAGATTTAAATTATTCTTCTGTTTTTTGGAAAAAATTTAGTCTTGTTAATTGCGGGAAATGATCGCTTTGAACAAAAGATTCTAGTGAAGTAAATTCTTTCACCTTGATATTATTTTCAACGAAAACATAATCAATACGAGCTGGATAGTATTTAAAATTATACGATTTTCCAAAACCTGTTCCAGCTTCTTCAAAGGCATCTTTCATATCCCCTTTCACCGTTCTATATACATAAGAGAAAGCACTGTTATTCAAATCTCCACAGATAATTTTTGGATAGCTACACGCATCAAAGTGTTTTTTAATAATTTCTGCTTGTTGCTGCTGAAGCTTAAACGCTTCACTAATTCGCATAAAAATAAACTTTGATTTTTCTTGATTAAGATCTTCATGTATATCGGTACTAATCTTAATAGATTGCAAGTGCATGCTGTAAATTCGTAACGTATCCCTTCCCTTTAAAATATCTGCATAAATAACATTATTGCTTGAATTAGGAAATTGAATTTCCCCTTTCTCAATCATTTTATAATTAGAATATATGGCCTGACCATACTTATTTTTACCTCCATACAACTTTACAAAACTGTGTGGATATTTTTTTGTAATCAACTTTTTATTAGGCGAAAATTCTTGTAAACACAAGATATCTGGATGCTGCTCATGAATTAATTTTGAAATTTGTTCAGGAACATCTTCTTGAGGAAGCCATTCATACAAATTAAAAAGTCGGACATTATAACTCATCAAAGTAAAGTCTCCGTCTTCTGCTGGAAGATTGGTTTCTGAGAACTTATAAAAACGATTAATGAAAGTAATTCCAAGTAATAATACTACTCCTGAAAGCAGCATTTGTCTTTTTAGTTGCAATAACCAAAAAACAAAAAAGAAGAAATTCAAAATCAAAAACATAGGAAGAATAAGCGTCAATACACTTAAAAAAGGAAAAGCTTTAGGTGCTAAAAAGGGTAAAGAATAGGCAAGAAAAGTCAATACAGTTAATACTGTATTTAGAAAAAACATAATTCTACTAAACCAAGATTGCTTTGGCATTATTTTCCTGCTTTGAAGAGAAACTCTTTTTCCTCTTTAGTTAGACTATCATAACCCGATTTACTAATTTTATCTAAAATATCATCAATTTGCTTTTGCGTGATATCTTTCTCTGTAAACGAATTTACTACTTTTTTTGTTGTATTGCGATGTACCTTTTTAAATGGGGTTTTCTTTTTCGGTTTGAAAAGATTAACAAAAGTATCTAATAAAGCTAGAAAAGGCTTTGTAATATCTTTGCCTGATTGTAATAACTTGATGTAGATAAATCCGAAAAAAGCTCCTCCTAAATGTGCTAAATGTCCACCTGTATTATCTAATGGCATTTGAATTAAGTCTACTAACAAAATAACAAAAGCCACATGCCAAAGCTTCACAATTCCTATTAACGGAATACGCAATAACATAAAAGGTGCATACGTTGCAGTAGCAATTAAAATAGCCATAATAGCTCCGCTAGCCCCCACTAACAAACCTGATTTTCCAATGATAATATAAGAAAGTACAAAGGTTAGTCCAGAGAAAATTCCGCCTAAAATATAAACTCCTAGCAATTGCTTATCGGTAAAATAAGTTGAAAATAATCTTCCAGAAAAATGTAGCACCATTAGATTAAAAATCAAATGCAAAAATCCAGCATGAAAGAAATTAAACGTGAGTAATGTCCATGGAGTACGAATAAAAGTCCCAAAATCAGAAGATAAAGCAATCCATGTTGGAATTTGAAATTTCCCAACAGAAAAACTATAAAAAAACACCAACGACAATAAAAAGTAACCTATGTTCCAAAAGATTAACTTTTGAACCATGCCTCCTGTTTTGTATTGTAGTTTTAAATCGTCTAAAATGTTCATAATCTATATTTTCAAGTTCAATTGCAAAAATCAATTTTAAAAAGTAACAAGTTCAGCATGATAAACTGAACACTGCGACTGCAAACTGAACATTCTTACCTATCCCAACGGTTTTGATTGAATTGGTTTTTCTTCCAATACCACATCATAATAAAACCTATTAATGCTCCACCTACGTGAGCAAAATGAGCAACATTACCTCCAAACAAACTTAAACCCGTTACTCCTGAAAACAAATCTAACAATACAATCACAGGAACAAAATATTTGGCTTTAATTGGAACCGGAATAAACATCATCATCAACTCGGCATTAGGAAACATAAAGGCAAAAGCCACTAATAATCCGTAAATTGCTCCAGAAGCTCCTACAGCTGGAGTATTATATGCATCTCCCATTTGATTCACATAATTTTGCAACAAAGTCGTATCTGAAGCATTAATATTAACGCTACCTCCATCTAATAATATTTGAATATCTTGTACAGAAACACCACTACTAATTAAAAAACTTTGTGCATCATGAAAATGATAATAATTTACACCTGAATGAATCAAAGCCGCTCCCAATCCACAAGAAAAATAGAAAAATAGAAATTTCTTAGGTCCCCAAAAATGCTCTAAAGCACTTCCAAAAGAAACTAAAGCAAACATATTGAAAAAAATATGCATCAAATTACCATGCATAAACATGTAAGATATAGGTTGCCAAAATTTAAAACCATCACTTTCAAAATAATGAAGCGCTAATAGTTCATTAGCTTGTGGCACAAAATAACTTCCAATAAAAAATAAAACGTTAATAATTAATAACTGTTTTACTGTTTCGGTCATATTCATCATAATGCAAATTTTTTATCTAAATCTTCTACCGTTAAGGTGATAAAAGTTGGTTTTTGAAAAGGCGAAACATTAGGTTCTTTACAAGCAAATAACGAATTTACTAAATTTTCTTGTTCCTTTTCGGTTAAATAAGTTCCTGTTTTTACAGCCATACTTTTTGCCATTGATTTAGCAATACTATCGCTCTGTGAAAAACTACTTTCTGGAATTTCATTTTGTAGATTACTAATTAATTCTTCCAAAACAATAGACACTTCACTTTCTGCCATTCCAATTGGTAATCCCGAAATTTGAACGGAATCGTTATTAAAAGTATCAAAAACAAATCCTGTATTTTCTAGCGAAGACTGCAATTCTTTCAATAAAATCATTTCATCAGAAGAGAAATACAATTCCAATGGAAATAACAATTGTTGACTCGAAGCTTTTTGAACCGTAATATTAGCCAGAAATTGTTCATACAACACACGTTGATGAGCTCTTCCCTGATCAATAACCAACATTCCTGATTTTATTGCGCTAACAATGTATTTTTTATGAATTTGATAGGTAGAAGTGGTCTTAGTTTCCATCACATCATCTTCAAATAATTTACTCGTAACTTCCTCACTTTCAAAAGAAAAACTTTCTATTTCTTGCGTTTCTTGTTTTAACCCAACGTACAAACTTTCCCAACTCGCACTTGTCGTTTCCCTTTTATAACTTCCAAAAGAAGACAACGGTTTCGAACTCGGTTTTTCAGTCGCAAATGGATTAAAACTAGAATCTACTTGAATTGTTGGAAAATCAGCTTCTCTATTTTTATATTCGTAAGGCGTGTCTAAATTTGAATCGCGTTCAAAATCTAAAACGGGTGCTACGTTAAATTGCCCTAAACTATGTTTTACAGCCGAACGCAAAATTGCATATAGCGAATGTTCGTCGTCAAACTTAATTTCAGTTTTCGTAGGATGAATATTGATATCGATAGTATGCGGAGGTACTTGCAAATACAAGAAATAACTTGGTTGATTGCCTTCTTTTAATAAACCTTCATATGCACTCATAATAGCATGATGCAAATATGCACTTTTGATATATCTATCGTTCACAAAGAAAAACTGTTCTCCTCTACTCTTTTTTGCAAATTCAGGTTTTCCTACAAATCCAGAAATGGTAATTAATTCCGTTTCTTCAGAAACAGGAACTAACTTTTCATTTGTTTTTCCACCAAAAATATTGACGATTCTTTGACGATAATTGGAACTTGGTAAATTATACAATTCACTTCCATTATGCATCAAAGTAAACGAAATCGAAGGATGCGCCATCGCTACACGTTGGAATTCATCCATTACATGACGAAATTCTACAGTTTGCGATTTCAAGAAATTTCTCCTAGCTGGAATATTGAAAAACAAATTCTTAACGGCAAACGAAGTTCCTTTTGGTAAAACCGCAACATCTTGGGTTACCAATTTACTACCTTCAATAACAATATGAGTTCCAAGTTCTTCTTGGTCTTGTTTTGTTTTTAATTCCACATGAGCAATCGCAGCAATTGATGCTAATGCTTCGCCACGAAAACCTTTGGTATGCAAATCGAATAAATCTTCTGCTTTTCGGATTTTAGATGTAGCATGACGCTCGAAACACAAACGTGCATCGGTTGTATTCATACCTAAACCATTGTCAATTACTTGAACTAAGGTTTTTCCGGCTTCTTTAACGATTAATTTGATATCCGTTGATTTGGCATCAACAGCATTTTCCAACAATTCTTTTACTACAGAAGCTGGGCGTTGCACCACTTCTCCAGCAGCTATTTGATTGGCAACATGATCGGGTAAAAGTTGAATAATACTCGCTGCCATTATTTTCTACTAAATATGGAAAAATCAAAATCGATGATATAGAAAAAAATCAAAACCAAAACTAAGGCAATGATAATAACGCGCATATTGAAAGAACGATTCTTTCTGTTTCTACTAGCGTCTCTAGCATCACTCCATAAAGCTCGCATGTCGTTATAACTTGCGGTTTCTCTATCGCGTCGTATAGCAGAATCAAAATCAAATGGATTGTCTACCGTTTTACCTTCGTAATGACGAGGCGTGTAATTAAATCTTTTATTCTTTGGCATTCTACCTTTTCCAAACTTAATCATGTCGCATTATTTTTTTCAAATTTAAGGATTTTTACGCGTTTAATCTCCAAATTTTTGTTAACAAAAAATCCCGATAAAAATCGGGATTAGTATATTGATTTTAAAAGGGTATTCTTTTATTTTCTATTCAAATCTACCATTTTAATAGCTGCAATTGCTGCTTCTACTCCTTTGTTTCCGTGTTTTCCACCACTTCTATCTAACGATTGTTGCATATTATTATCGGTTAGCACACAAAAGATGGTGGGTACATCGTATAAAAGATTCAAGTCTTTCATACCTTGAGTTACTCCTTCACATACAAATTCGAAATGCATGGTTTCGCCTTTAATCACACAGCCAATTACTATCACAGCATCAAGCTCTAATTTCTCATGCATTTGTCGCGCTCCAAAAATCAATTCGAAACTACCTGGCACATTCCAACGAATAATGTTTTCTGGTAATGCACCACAATCGGTTAACGCAGCGAAAGCTCCATTATATAAACCTTCCGTTACTTGCTCGTTCCATTCTGAAACAACAATCCCAAACCGAAAATCTTTCGCGTTTGGGATTGTGTTTTTATCGTAATTGGATAAATTTTTGTTTTCTGTTGCCATTCTTATTCAGTCATTGCAATGAAAGCATCAATATTTAACCCTTCTTTTGAAGTTTCATATTTCTCTTTAATCTCTACAAATAATTTGTGAGCTTCCGCTTTTTTACCAGCAGTTAAATATAATTGAGCCGCTTTTAATAAATATCTTGGCGTAGTGAAATCATTTTCAGATGCTTCAGCTGCTTTTTTGTAATAAGAAATCGCATCATCCACTTTATTAGTTTCTGATAAAGCATCTCCGATTGCTCCTAAAGCAATTGGTTTTAAAATAGCATCATCTGACTTGAATTTTTCTAAATACGTAATTGCATTTTTAAAATCACCTAAATTTAAGTAAGCCATACCTGCATGGTAGTTAGCTAAGTTTCCAGCTGCTGTACCAGAATATTGTTCTGCAACTTGTAAGAAACCTAATTTACCTTCACCACCTTTAAGTGCTAAATTATATAATGAATCATTTTTCTCCGTAGCATCAACCGCTTGTTGAAAGAACTGTTGTGCTTGGAAAATTTCATTAGCTGCTTTATCTTCGTTTGGCTCAACTACAAATCTGTTGTACAGTAAATAAGACAATGTACCAATAGCGATTGCTCCAACAATACCTAATAGTAATTTCTGATTTTTAGCTACCCAATCTTCAGTTTTTGAAGCTGTCTCATCTAAAGTATTGAAAACCTCAGCTGTAGTACTATCTTGTACATCAACTGCTTCTACTTCTTCAAACTCATTTTCAACTTTTGCTTCTTCCGGTTTTGGAGATTTGTAACCTCTTTTGTTATATGTTGCCATTTATTTTTAATTTAATGAGGTGCAAAAATATAATTTTTATTAAAATTTAAAACCATTTTTGTAGATATTTTTAAGATTTTCAATTTACTTTTGCAGGAAGTGTTACTTTTAGTCATCTAACAACCCTTATTTATTGTGTTTTTAAAACAGTTATCTTTACTTAATTACAAGAATTTAGCCCAAATCGAATTTGATTTTGACGCTAAGATTAATTGTTTTGTTGGGAAAAACGGCGTTGGAAAAACTAATATTTTAGATGCTATTTACCATTTGGCTTACGGAAAAAGCTATTTCAACCCGTTAGCAGTTCAAAATATCAAACATGGCGAAGAGTTTTTTGTAATTGATGCTTTACTTGAAAAAAACGGAAAAGAAGAAAAAATTGTTTGCAGTTTAAAAAAAGGACAAAAAAAAACAATTAAACGCAACGGAAAGGTTTACGAAAAACTTTCTGAACACTTAGGATTAATTCCTTTAGTAATCATTTCTCCTTCTGATGCCGATTTGATTGTGGAAGGAAGCGAAACTCGCAGAAAATTTATTGATAGCGTAATTGGAACTTTGGATAATCAATACTTACAGATATTGATTCAATACCAAAAAACGTTAGCTCAACGAAATGCATTATTGAAATATTTCGCTTTAAACCAGACTTTTGATGCAGATAATTTAGCTATTTACAACGAATTATTAAGCGAAACCGGACAATTAATCTTCGAAAAAAGAAACCAATTTTTAAACGATTTCATTCCGATTTTCCAAAAACACCACACCAATATTTCAGGCGGAAACGAATCAGTTGCTTTGCGATATGAAAGTCAGTTGTTCGAAAAAGATTTACTATCGCTTTTAGAAGAATCGCTACAAAAAGACAGAATTATTCAATATACAAGTTCCGGAATTCACAAAGACGATTTAGTTTTTGAAATTGATGGTTTTCCGATTAAAAAATTTGGTTCGCAAGGCCAACAGAAATCTTTTTTGATTGCTCTGAAATTAGCTCAATTCGAGTTCATGAAAAAACAAAGTGGCGAATTACCGATTCTTCTTTTTGATGATATTTTCGATAAATTAGACGAAACACGTGTGCAAAAAATAGTAACCATGGTGAATGATGCTGTTTTTGGACAAATTTTTATTTCCGACACACATGCTGAACGAACGGAGATAATTATTAAAGAAACGCATCAATCGTATAAAATATTTCCAATTTAATTTTGGAACGCGGATAAAACGGATTCTACGAAGCACTGATTTAACAAATTTTTCTTTGCGAACTTTGTAAAAAAACTTTGCAAACTTTGCGTTTAAATTTCCACAAAGCAATTCTTGAATTTGAAAATTACCACATAAACATTACATTTGAAAAAAATTATTCTAATGAATATTCAAACCAATTTCTCTCTAAAAAACTACAACACTTTTGGAATTGACGCTAAAGCCAAACAATTTGTTTCGGTAAGTTCAATTTCTGAATTGAAAGAAGTATTGACGGCTAACAACGATATTTTTATTTTGGGTGGCGGAAGCAATATGTTATTAACACAAGATATCGAAAAATTAGTCGTTCATGTGAATTTAAAAGGAAGAGAAATTGTTGAAGAAAATGATGATTTTGTCATTGTAAAAGCACAAGCTGGTGAAAACTGGCACGAATTTGTACTTTGGTGCATCGACCAAAATTTTGGTGGCATTGAAAATTTATCTTTGATTCCTGGAAATGTTGGCACGACTCCAATTCAAAATATTGGAGCTTATGGAGTGGAAATTAAAGATACGATGTTTTCTTGTGAAGCTTTAAACTTAAAATCATTAGAAATCGAAACGTTTACAAATGCACAATGCAAATTCGAATACCGTGAAAGTGTTTTCAAAAACGAATTAAAAAATCAATACATCATAACTTCTGTCAGTTTTAAATTAACGAAGAGAAATCATAAAGTTTCTACTACTTATGGTGCAATTGAAACTGAATTACAAAATCAAAACATACAAAACCCAACGTTAAAAGACGTTAGCAATGCTGTGATTGCTATTCGCCAAAGCAAATTACCAGATCCAAAAGAATTAGGCAACAGTGGAAGTTTCTTTAAAAACCCAATAATTTCTAAAGAAAGCTACGAAAAAGCAAAAGCACTTCACCCAGAAATGCCGCATTATGTAGTTTCAGAAACCGAAGTAAAAGTTCCTGCTGGTTGGTTAATTGAACAAGCTGGTTTTAAAGGAAAACGTTTTGGTGATGCTGGTGTACATAAAAATCAAGCCCTAGTTTTAGTCAATTATGGAACAGCGACAGGATCCGAAATTGTAGCACTTTCAAGAAATATCCAACAAACGATTTTAGAAAAATTCGGAATTGGAATAGAAGCGGAAGTAAATATTATTTAGTTGGGAGATAGAAGTTGGAAGTTAGGAGTTTAAAATCTTGGCGTGCTTTGCGAAAAAACTTTGCGAACTTTGCGTTTAAAATCTGAACTTGATTTGAATTTTCTTTTGTAAATTTGCAGTTCAAAATAGAAAAAGATGAAACTTGTATTAGTAACCATTGGACTTTTAGGACTTGCATTTGCAGGTATCGCTATAAAAATTTGGGCAAAAAAAGATGGAAAATTCGCTGGAACTTGTGCTAGCCAAAGTCCGTTTTTGAATAAAGATGGAGAAAACTGTAGCTATTGCGGGAAAACTCCAGAACAAATGAAAGACTGCAGCGAACCTTCGCACTCTTAATTTTCAAAATTTATGATATTAACAATACTCTTAATCGCTTTTGCGGTTATCGTGTTTATTCAATTTTTTTATTACCTTTTTATTTTCGGAAAATTCTCATTTGGTAAAAACCCAGAAGGAACTCCGAAACGTTTACCTATTTCCATTATTGTTTGTGCTAAAAACGAAGAAGAAAATATCAAAAAGTATTTTCAATCTTTGGTTACCCAAAACTATCCGGATTACGAAATT
Organism: Flavobacterium sp. UBA6203; assembly: GCA_002421645.1. The sequence goes on along the minus strand of DIST01000010.1, from coordinate 27,935 downwards.
GTCTTAATTGACGATGCTTCGAGCGATGAAACTTTGGAACTATTTGAAAGTTACGAAAAGCAATATGCGAATGTAAAATTGGTAAAAGTTCAAAACAATGAAGCGTTTTGGGGTAATAAAAAATTCGCGTTAACCTTAGGAATCAAAGCGGCAAAAAACGAGTATTTAGTATTTACCGATGCGGATTGTTATCCAGCTACAAACGATTGGTTGTTGCAAATTTCGACTCAATTTACCAAAGAAAAAACGATTGTTTTAGGCTATGGAGCTTATGAAAAAGTAAAGAATTCCTTCTTAAATAAAATCATTCGTTTCGAAACGATGTTAACGGCTACGCAATATTTTTCTTGGGCAAAAATTGGCAAACCTTACATGGGTGTTGGGCGCAATTTAGCTTATAAAAAAGAAGAATTTTTCAATGTTCGTGGTTTTATGGATCATATGAAAATTCGTTCAGGTGATGATGATTTGTTTATTAATCAAGCGGCTACAAAAAAGAATACAGCTATTTTATACACTCCAGAAAGTTTTACTTTTTCGGAACCAAAAACTACTTTTTCGTCTTGGGTTTACCAAAAAAGAAGACACGCTACTACTGCTAAATTCTACAAAGGATTTGATAAATTTCAGTTGGGATTATTTTTCTTTAGTCAGTTTTGGTTTTTAGTTTTAGCGATTGTTTTATTAGCATTTCAATTCCAATGGATGATTGTGACTGGAATTATCGTTCTTAGATATTTATTCTCTTGGATTTCTTTAGGTTATGCCGCTGGAAAACTAAAAGAAAAAGATGTCATGTATTGGTATCCAATTATCGAAATTGTACTTATCTTTACACAACTGAGCGTATTTTTCAGAAACCTCATCTCAAAACCTGTACATTGGAAGTAAATTCGGTAATTATTCAAGAAAACATTGAAAAAGCAAAAAAGGGAGACCAAGTTGCTTTCACGTTTTTATTGGATTTTTTCTGGAATGAAGTTTACGGATTCATGCTAAAACGTACTGAAAACGAAACCGATACAGAAGACATTGTCATTGAAACTTTCGCAAAAGCGTTTGATAAAATCGCAACTTATAATCCAGAATATGGGTTTAACACTTGGCTAATTGCGATTGCAAAAAATGTTCATATCGACATGCTTCGCAAAAAAAAATCGTCTTTATTTATTGAAATGAATGACGAAGAAGATCATCAAGCCTACAGTGTGGCAGATGATTCCAATTCTGCCGAAGATGAATTGATTATCGAGCAAAATTTAGCCCAATTACTACAATACATCAAACAGTTGAAACCTGCTTATCAAGAAGTTATTCAAATGCGTTATTTTCAAGAAATGACGTATCAAGAAATGGCAGAACAAATTGATGAACCGCTAAATAACATCAAAATTAAATTGCTTCGAGCTAAGAAATTATTGGCTGAGATTATTTCGGGAAAGTAATTAGTCTTTACATTTCCTAAAACTTTCCTAAATATTTATTTAAGTATTTAGCTACAACAATAAAGAAATAATACATTTGAGAATCTTAAATATCTAAAATGAAAAAAATATTTTTCTTGATAATAATTTTTACTCTATTCTTTTATTCCTGTAAAAGCAATTACACGAAAGTTGGAGATAAAAATCAAAACTATGTACCTTATTATTTATCTGTAGACAAGGCGAAAAAAGCATATGATAAAGGAGAGCATGAAAAAACTTTCTTTTTACTAGACAGCTTATTCAATCATTATGAACCAATTCAGACACTTTTTATAAATGAATTAGATATTTATTGTGAATTAGCATTGAAATTCAAGAATAAGAAGAAAGTCAAAAAAATCATGTATATATTAGTAGATGAATATGGCAGTAATCTGTCAAATTACAACAATAAATTTTGGCCTGAATTAAAGCAATTTTCTGGAATTTCAGATAAAAAATTGAAAGAAAAATTCAATAAATTCAATAGCAATATAAATTACAATGTAAGAGATTCATTAACTCAAATGCTATTTTACGATCAAAAGTATAGGATTGAAAAAAACATTGTTAAGACTGATTCCATTGATAAAGAAAATGAAAAAAAGTTACGGTTTATCTTTAAAAAATATGGTTATCCTACTCAGAAATTAATTGGTGGACACATAGAAGGAAATGAATATAAGTTATCTACATTGTCTGTTCTATTAAAACATATTAGTCTCTCATTTTTTAATGAAATTCAACCTTTCTTGTTGGATGAATTAAAGAAAGGTAAGTGTCCTCCAGTTATTTATGGAGGTATGGTTGATCATAAAATTGTTGTTGATAGTGATATAATTCCATTTACATATTATGCTACTTATAGAAATGTACCACCTACAGATAAAAAAGCTACGAATGAAGCAAGGTTAATGATTGGCTTACCAGAAATAGAATAAGTTATTTATCGTGTTAAAGAGTTTAAAAATATTCATACAAAACATTTAAAATTTTAATTCAACTGAAAACCATTTTGCGTTAAGGATAGGAGCATTTGTTTGAGCTCTTTTATAAAAAACTAATAAAAGTTTTTTATAAAAAGCGAGTGCGGATAGCCTGACCCTTGTGGTAACGCCCAAAAACATTTCCTAAAACTTTCCTAAAGTTTATTCATTTTCTAAATTCTTACTTCTAAATTCTAAATTTCTAATCGTATCTTTGCCTATCAAAATTTTGATTATGGACACGGCTATTGACAATGTTTTTCCACCAAGAGAACCCAAACCAAAATGGTTGCGCGTAAAATTACCAACAGGTAAAAACTACACCGAACTTAGAGGTTTAGTAGACAAATACAAACTGAATACGATTTGTACTTCGGGAAGCTGTCCTAATATGGGCGAATGTTGGGGCGAAGGAACTGCAACTTTCATGATTTTGGGAAATATCTGTACCCGTTCGTGCGGCTTTTGCGGCGTAAAAACAGGTCGTCCTGAAGATGTGGATTGGGACGAACCTGAAAAAGTAGCGCGTTCTATCAAAATTATGAATATCAAACATGCGGTAATTACTAGCGTGGATCGTGATGATTTAAAAGATATGGGTTCTATTATTTGGGCAGAAACTGTGAAAGCTATTCGCCGAATGAATCCCAACACTACTTTAGAAACGTTAATCCCAGATTTTCAAGGCAACACGAGAAATTTAGATAGAATTATCGAAGTAGCTCCAGAAGTAGTTTCACACAACATGGAAACCGTAAAACGTTTAACTCGTGAAGTTCGTATTCAAGCAAAATATGAGAAAAGTTTGGAAGTGTTGCGTTATTTGAAAGAACAAGGCATCAAAAGAACAAAATCGGGTATTATGTTAGGTTTAGGTGAAACGGAAGAAGAAGTGATTCAAGTTTTACATGATTTAGCCGATGCAAAAGTTGATATTGTTACGATTGGTCAATATTTACAACCAAGTAAAAAACATTTACCAGTTAAAGAATACATCACACCAGAACAATTTGCGAAATACGAAAAAATCGGAAAAGAATTAGGTTTTAGACATGTGGAAAGTGGCGCTTTAGTGCGTTCGTCTTATCATGCGGAGAAACATATTAATTAAAAAGGTTATGAGGTTAAAAGGTTGTAAGTTTAAAAGGGTTGGCAAAACTTCTAAACTTCATTTCCTTTTAAACTTTTAAACACTTAAACTTTTAAACTCAAGAATGAAAACACGAATTGCTATTAATGGTTTTGGAAGAATTGGACGTAATTTGTTCCGATTGCTTTTGAATCATCCTACTATTGAAGTAGTTGCCATCAACGACATTGCCGATAACAAAACAATGGCGCATTTGGTAAAATATGATAGCATTCACGGGGTTCTGAATCATAAAGTTTCATTTTCTGAAGATTCTATTAGTATTGATGCTAAATCCTATTTGTTTTTTCACGAAAGAGAAATCAAAAATTTAGATTGGAAATCGCTAAACGTTGATATTGTTATCGAGTCGACGGGAAAATTCAAAACGTTTAAAGAAATTAACCAACATATTTTAGCTGGAGCGAAAAAAGTAATTCTTTCCGCGCCATCTGAAGTGGATGAAATCAAAACCGTTGTTTTAGGGGTAAACGAACACATTTTAGACGGAAGCGAAATCATTATTTCCAACGCAAGTTGTACCACCAACAATGCCGCTCCGATGATTAAAATTATTCAGGAATTGTGCGAAATTGAGCAAGCCTACATCACAACAGTTCACTCCTACACTACCGACCAAAGTTTACACGACCAACCGCATAAAGATTTACGCAGAGCTCGTGGTGCAGCACAATCTATTGTTCCAACAACAACTGGAGCAGCAAAAGCATTGACAAAAATATTTCCTGAATTAGATGGAAAAATCGGTGGTTGTGGTATTCGAGTTCCGGTTCCTGATGGTTCATTGACGGATATTACTTTCAATGTGAAACGCCAAGTTTCTATTGAAGAAATCAATCAAGCATTTAAAAAAGCTGCTGAAACTAATTTTAAAGGAATCTTAGATTATACTGAAGATCCAATAGTTTCTGTGGATATTATCGGAAATAGAAATTCATGTTTATTTGATGCCCAATTAACATCTGTAATCGACAAAATGGTTAAAATTGTGGGCTGGTACGACAACGAAATTGGTTATTCTTCTCGATTAATTGACTTAATTACATTCGTTTCTAAAAAATAAAGTTTTTATTATCGCCAAAAAACTTTAAATTGCAGGGTTAAATTTAACTCTACTTTTCTTGATAAAGCGACTTGTCATACTTATTTTATTAATAACTTCAAACAGTTATACACAGTCTGTTTATAAAAATGAAGGGAAAATAAGTGATAATACTGATTATTATTTAGAAATAGGACTCTTCAATAAAGAAGCTAAAAAATCATACACCAATGCTATTCTATATACAGAAAAAGCAATTGATTACGCAAAAAAAAACAACTCAAAAGACAAACTTGCGGATTCCTATCTTCAATTAGCCATAATTTTTTATGAATTAGAAAAAAATAATTTAGCTATTGATTACTATATAAGAGCCATAAATATTTACAATAAAAATGAGCCTAGTTCTAATATAGCCCTTTCTTATTATGGGCTTGGCAAATGTTATCTTAAAAAAAACAACATCTCTTTTGCTGAAATATATTTTGAAAAAGCAACAGATATTTATAAAAAATTAAATTTTTTAGAAGCTATAGAGTTAATTAACCTCCAAAAAGCCATAATAAAAAAAGAAAAAAGACAATACAATGAAGCCATTGAGATTTTAAAAAATGTAACAGAAAACATTAGCGATGATGCTTTATTAAGCACTAAAACTGAGGCTTACATTCAATTAGGTGAAATTGAAATTATAAAGAAAAATTATTCAACAGCGATTAATTATTTAAATCTAGCTAATCAAACAAACGAAAACAGTAATAATGATATACAATTAACTAAACGCATTTATAAGCTATTAAGTAATAGTTATGAAAAAAACAAAAATACAATAAGTGCGAATTTTTATTTGAAAAAGTATATAAACCTTACGGATTCTATTGAAAAATATTACACAAATAATGTTGCAGAAACTACAGTTGACAAAATTCAGTTTGACAAACAACTCAAAACAATTGAACAATTAGATAAAGAAAAAAAAAGCCAGCAAAAGACATTACGTTTTTCAAAATTGATAAGTATTTTAAGTATTGCTTTGATATCCATTTTATCGTTACTAAGTCTATCCTTATATAAAAACAATAAAATTAGAATTAGTACCAATAAACTTTTAAAGGAAAAAAACAAAGAACTTACAATTGAAAAAGAAAAAGCGGAAAGCGCATCTAAAGCTAGGGCTGATTTTTTATCAACAGTTAGTCATGAATTAAGAACTCCTTTAAATGCAATTAATGGTATTACTTATCTTTTGCTTCAAGAAAAACCAAAAGCAAGTCAATTAAACTATTTAAAATCACTTGAATTTTCAGGAAATTACTTACTTAACTTCATTAATGATATTTTAGAAATCAATCGTTTAGAGTCTGACAAAGTAGTAATTGAAAAAATCAATTTTAACTTATCTGAATTAACTAAAAACATTGTGATTTCTTTCAAAGAATTCATTCATGAGAACAACATAAAATGTCATTTAAATTTTGATGAAACAATTGATTGTAATTTAAAAGGCGATCCAACAAAATTATCTCAAATTTTAATCAACTTACTTAACAACGCAATAAAGTTCAGTAAAAATGGTGATGTATGGTGTACAATTAAAAAGAAAAATGAAACAAATAATAATCTAACTATCTATTTCGAAATTAAAGACAATGGAATAGGTATACCAAAAGATAAGCAAGATGCTATTTTTGACAGTTTTAGTCAAGGTTCTGTTGAGATAAATAGAACTTACGGCGGAACTGGACTTGGACTTTCGATTGTTAAGAAAATATTAGAATTGATGGGCAGTCAAATTCATCTTCACAGTGAATCTGGAAAAGGAAGTACTTTTAGTTTTGAGCTACAATTTGAAAAAGGTATAGATAATCAAACTAAAGATGAAGTTATAAAACCTCATCAATCCATTTTTATTGAGAAAAAAGTACTGTTAGTTGAGGATAATAAAATTAATCAGATGATTACACAGAAAATGTTAGAAAAAAGAGGGATTTCATGTAAAATTATCGACAATGGAGAAGATGCAATTGAAGAAGCTAAAATTAACAACTATGATTTAATCCTTATGGATGTTCACCTTCCAGGCATAAATGGAACTGAGGCTACTAGTGAAATCAGAAAATTCAACACTTGTACTCCTATTGTAGCATTAACTGCAATCTCTCTGAATGAAAATAGAGAAATGCTCTTGTCCTATGGTATGAATGAAGTAATCACCAAACCTTTTGAACCAGAGCATTTCTATAATGTGGTAACTAAATACTTAACTAGTACTGAGCAACCAAATTCTTAATTAGATTTCTTACATGAGGTTCTGCCTTTTGAGCCGCTTGTAAAACCTCTTCATGGTTTACTTCTTCGATATTATCTTCATCACCCATATCGGTAATTACAGAAACGCCAAAGCATTCCATATTCATGTGACGTGCCACAATAACTTCAGGAACGGTTGACATACCAACACAATCTGCTCCTACAGCTTTTACCATTTTGTATTCAGCAAGCGTTTCAAATGTTGGGCCTTGTAAACCTAAGTAAATTCCTGTTTTAAGATAGATATTTAAATCCTCTGCTAATTCAAATGATTTTTCAATCATTGCTTTAGAATATGGTTCGCTCATATTTACGAATCTTGGTCCAAAACGCTCATCGTTATGTCCTCTCAAAGGATGTTCAGGCATCATATTAATATGATCTGTTATAATTACTACATCTCCAACAACATATTCTGGATTAACTCCTCCAGATGCATTTGAAACAATTAGTTTTTCAACCCCTAAATATTTCATTACACGAACCGGAAACGTAACTTGTTTCATATCATATCCTTCATAGAAATGAAAACGCCCTTGCATAGCTACTACTTTTTTCCCTTGAATCGTTCCAAAAACTAAAGCGCCTTTATGACCTTGAACTGTGGATACAGGAAAATTTGGAATTTCCGTATAAGGTAAAGTATGTTCAATGCTAATATCTTCTGTAAATCCGCCTAATCCTGAACCTAAAATCACGCCGTATTCTGGAGTGAAATTGGTTTTATTTTTAATGTAACTAACTGTTTCTTGAACTTTGTCCCACATAATCTTCTATCGTTTTATCAATGTTTGTATTTAAAAAAGTTGATTTTATTGGTAAATAGAACAATTGCTCTTTTGGCAATAATCCGTTTAAACGAACAAAATCTTTTTCTGTTGTAATTATTTTTCTTCCGTTGGCTTTAGCCAAAATTTGCTCACAATCTTGATTTGAAAAATGATGATGATCTGGAAATACCAAAGTTTCATCATTCTCACTTTTTAGAAAATCGAAAAATAATTTAGGTTTTGCAATTCCGGCAACCAAAACTTTACTCTCGGATTGAATTTCGGAAACTAATAATTGATTCTCATTTCCAAAAACATAATCATCGTATTGAATTGTGGTGAAGAAAACTTGTTGCTTTACCTTGAGTTTTTCTCTGATTTTCTGCTGCGCAATTTCGGATAAATCATTTGGACATTTTGTGACAATTATCATATCGGCACGTTTTTTACCTGAAGACGGTTCGCGTAAATTCCCGAAAGGTAAAATATAGTCATCGCAAAACAAATCATCGTAAGCTGTAAGTAAAATATAAAAACCAGCTTTTACTTTTCTGTGTTGAAAAGCGTCGTCTAATAAAATGACGTCTGGTTTATTTGGAAGTTGTTGTAAATTTTCAATTCCGTTTTTACGATTAGCATCAACCGCTACTTGAATATTCGGAAATTTCGAAAAAAACTGAAATGGTTCATCACCAATAGAACTCGCAGTTGCGTTTTCGTCCGCCAAAATAAAACCTTCAGAAGTTCGTTTGTAACCACGACTCAGAACCGCGACTTTATATTTATCAGATAGTAAACGAATTAAATATTCGATTTGAGGTGTTTTTCCAGTTCCACCAACGCTTAAATTTCCAACAGCAATTATTGGAACATTAAAGGAATAACTTTTGAAAATGCCTTTATCGTAAAGCCAATTTCGGATAAACGTAATAAGCCAATACAAAAAGGCTAAAGGGAAAAGTATTTTTCGAAGGAAATTCATAGATTATTTATCAGAATAATGCCCCATTGCAGAAACTATAGTTACCGTAACAATATTTTCCTCAACTTTATAAATCATTCTGTCTTTAGCATTAATTCTTCTCGACCAATAACCTGAAAATTCGTATTTTAAAGCTTCTGGGTTTCCATAACCTTCAAAAGGATTTTCAGTTAGTTCTACCATAATTTTCTCTATGGCTTTGATTGAATTTTTATTACCTGACTTTATATGCTTGTCTATATCTTTTTGAGCAATTTTAGTTACTTTAAGCCTAAACTTCCCCATACATCATTAGGATCAATCTTTATACAATCTCCATTTTTAATATTTTCCTCCGCTTTTTTCATTTTTGCAATAAAAGCATCGCTGTAAATACTCTTTTCTTTTTTGGGTTTTTTATCATCGGACTTAATAATCTCAACGTCTTTACCTTCGGCAAAAAAAGTCTTTGCAAACTCTAAGAAAGCTTTGCCTTTTTTTGAACGCTCGTTAATTTTTATGGTTATTGTTGTCATAACAGATGAATTTGTTTTACAAATATACAAAAATCGTGCTAATATATTTTCTACCAAAAATCATATTATAAACGATTTGAATTTTTATCTTTGATATATAAATTAAAACAAATGAAACTTTCCGATATACTTTCTATTCTTGAAGAAATGGCACCACTAGGTTATGCTGAAGATTTTGACAATGTAGGCCTTTTGGTTGGGAATCCAAATCAAGAAATTGATGGCGTTTTAGTTTGTCATGATGCGTTGGAATCAGTGATTGATGAAGCGATTTCGAAAAAATGTAATTTGGTAGTGTGCTTCCATCCTATTTTATTTTCAGGAATTAAGAAAATCACGGGAAAAAATTATGTAGAACGTGCGATTTTAAAATCCATTAAAAATGACATTGCAATTTATGCCGTTCATACCGCTTTAGACAATCATCAAAAAGGAGTGAATAAAATTTTCTGTGATGCGTTAGGCTTGAAACATTCGAAAGTTTTAATTCCGAAAGAAAATTACATTCAAAAATTAGTTACTTATACCATTCCAGAAAATGTTGAAAAATTGCGAAACGCCCTGTTTGATGCTGGAGCTGGAACCATTGGAAATTATGAAGATTGCAGTTTTAGTTCGAAAGGAATTGGAACGTATATGGGAAATGAAAATTCGAATCCAGAAATTGGGGAACGTTTTGAATTTGTAGAAAACGAAGAAATTAAAATTGAAATGACGTTTGAAAAGCACTTACAAGGAAAAATCTTGAAAGCTTTATTCAAAAATCATGTGTATGAAGAAGTAGCTTACGAAATTTATCAATTGGAAAACAAGCATCAAAATATTGGTTTAGGTCGCGTAGGTGAATTCGAAAATCCGCTTTCTGAAATCGAGTTTTTACAACTAGTAAAAGAAAAATTGCAATGTGATGGCATCAGGCATTCTGCTTTTACAGGAAAATCAATAAAAAAAGTAGCAGTTTTAGGCGGAAGTGGTAGTTTTGCAATTAAGAATGCAATTACCTCAGGTGCAGACGCTTATCTTACGGCCGACTTAAAATATCACCAATTCTATGAAGCTGAAAATCAATTACTTTTGGCAGATATAGGTCATTTTGAAAGCGAAAGATTTACAAAAAATTATATTGTTGATTTTCTTAAAGAAAAAATCACTAATTTTGCAATCATTTTATCAGAAGAAAATACAAATCCAGTTAAGTACTTTTAAATATGGCAACAATCAAAGAGCTAAGTGTAGAAGATAAGTTAAGAGCCCTTTATGCTTTACAACTAGTTGATTCTAAAATAGACGAAATAAGAAATGTAAGAGGAGAATTACCTCTTGAAGTAGAAGATTTAGAAGATGAAGTAGCAGGACTTTCTACTCGTTTAGAAAAACTAAAAAGCGATTTGGAGACTATTGACGACCAAATCAAAGAAAAGAAAAATGCTATCGATGAGCACAAAGCTGCCATTAAAAAATATTTAGAGCAACAAAAAAATGTTCGTAACAATAGAGAATTCAACTCTTTAACTAAAGAAGTGGAATTTCAGGAATTGGAAATTCAATTAGCTGAAAAACACATTAAAGAAATGAAAGCTTCTATTGAGCACAAAAAAGAAGTGTTAGCTCAAACAAAAGAAAAATTAGAAGGTAAACAAACCCACTTAAAACATAAGAAAGCTGAATTAAGCGATATTATGGCTGAAACTGAAAAAGAAGAAAACTTCTTATTAGGAAAATCAGAAGAATTAAGAGGTCAAATCGAAGAGCGTTTATTGGCAGCTTACGACAGGATTAGAAACAGTGTTAGAAATGGTTTAGCGGTTGTTTCTATCGAGCGTGGCGCATCTGCTGGTTCATTCTTTACAATTCCACCACAAACTCAAATGGAAATTGCAGCTCGCAAAAAAATTCTTACCGATGAGCACAGTGGAAGAATCTTAGTAGACGGTGTATTAGCTGACGAAGAAAGAGAAAAAATGGATAAATTATTTGCTAGCATCTAATTAAATCCTTTTCCAAATAAATGAAAGTCCTTTTTTTAAAGGGCTTTTTTTTGTTTATTACACCGAGTTTCACAGAGCTTTTATTGATTTTGATTGTGTTGAAAAGAGATACACCGAGACGTTTTACTTTTTTAAAAACTTGTAAAGAAATTTTGGTCAATAAAACCAAATCCATTATTCACTTATCACTTTTTACTAATCACTAAAATATTCTATCTTTGCTACATGGAAGAAAATACAGTACGCATTAACAAATATTTATCCGAAACAGGCTTTTGTTCTCGTAGAGAAGCTGATCGTTTGATTGAGCAAGGAAGAGTGACTATTAATGGAAAAGTTCCAGAAATGGGCACAAAAGTGGCACCTGGTGATGAAGTTCGTGTGAATGGTATTTTAGTGGAAGAGAAAAAACAAAAACACATCTATTTAGCTTTTAATAAACCCGTTGGTATAGAATGTACTACCAACCAAAAAATCAAGGACAACATAGTAGATTACATCAATTATCCAGAACGTATTTTTCCTATTGGACGATTAGACAAAGCCAGTGAAGGTTTGATTTTTATGACGAGTGATGGCGATATTGTAAACAAAATTCTTCGTGCGCGAAACAACCACGAAAAAGAATACATTGTAACCGTAAACAAACCTATCACAGATCGATTTATTGATAGAATGTCTAATGGTATTCCAATTTTAGAAACGATTACCAAAAAATGTAAAGTAGAACAAATTAGTAAATACGTTTTCCGAATTATCTTAACGCAAGGTTTGAACAGACAAATTCGTAGAATGTGTGAATACTTAGATTACGAAGTAACGGCGTTAAAACGTACTCGAATTATTAATATTTCCTTAGATGTTCCTGTAGGCAAATACCGCGAACTTACTGATAAAGAAATCGCAGAATTAAACCAATTAATTGCACCTTCTAGCAAGACTGAAGAAGCAAGTTTACCAAGTAATAAAGGGAAGTTTAGTGGAAAGAGGAATTATGGGGAGAGGAATAGGTAGTTTAATTAAAAATATAATAAACTTTTACCTTGAGACCTATAATGATTTAATTCATTGATAAAGAATTCTTTAAATGATTTGATTGTAAAATCTTTAACTAATTTTCTCTTGAGTTCGTCTGAAGTTTTTGTATTATTTAGATATTCCAACAATAGATTTTTACCTCCTTTTCTATAAATTGCATTACAAATTAAGGTTCCTGTAACATATTGAAAACTTGTTACTTCATCAATATTTTCAAATTCATCGAACTTATTAAAATCCAAGTCATTTATTTTAATATAATTTTCGAATTTATTAAAATGAAATATATTCTCTTGATTTCTTGAGCTGGCATCATTTATATAACAAGACAAACCTGTTTTTAATAAATAATGTGCTTTAGGAAAATGAACATTCATGGTGTGAATTATTTCATGTAAATGCATTTCACCATATGAAGTACTTGTTGCAATTAATTCATTTTGATCATCATAAAATGCGCATAAGCCATTATTGACACTATTCGAAATAAAATACTTATAACCAAAGAGTTGACTTATATCTTCACAATTTTTAGCAATATAATACCGAATCAGTTTTGATTTAGGCAGAGCAAAATAATCACAAAATTTCTCGTAAAAAGTATTTGCTTTTTGAGCTTTTACAATATCAAATGGATGATTAGGATGATAAAAATACAGAAAGTTTCCTATTTGCATTGAACTCCAATTCTTTGTATGATAATTTATGTAATTACTAATTTTCCATTGGTTATCAACTTGTATAATCCAAAAATCAATAATAGCTAAAACAGTTATTGCATCAGAAGTTCCCTCTTGTTTATTTGGCCAATAAAACATTGCAGAAACCAAATAATTATTTCCTTCACTTTTTATCGAAAGAATATTAATATCAGATGTTATTTGATATAAACTTCCTCCCAAAGATAATGCTTCTTTATAAACATCTATGCTTTTATAAGTCTGCTTATCAAACTCAGTAAAAATATTTTCTGCAACTATTTTGCCGTTAAAATAATCTCTTATGAGATTTGTAATTTCTGTTTTATCTTGATTTTTTAATTCAATATTCTGATAAACTTTATGGTCTTGAGCAAAACAATTTCCAAAAATCAGTAATAGTATTGATAAATATATTTTTTTCATTTCTTATTTAATCTAATTTGCAAATGGATATTTATTCCAAAAACCAGCATTATATTTTACTTTTTCAAACGAATGTTCTTCCTCTTTATTTTTTATTTGAATAGGATTTTGAATATTAAAATTCTTCCAATTTGAATTTACTGTAATTTCAAATACTTCTTTTTCAGATGCAGTGTTGTAAACATTTCCAGATAAAGCACTTGTAGATTGTGTAATAAAATAATACTCGCCAATCTTTGTGAAATCTGTAAGCATGGATTCGTTTTTATATTCTTTTGAAGTGTATTTTGACAACGAATTCTTAAGATTAAATCCTTCTCTGAAATGCTCTGGAAAATCGGTTACTGACCAATTTTCGAAAATCTTTACAATGGCAAAATCTTTTTTGTTCACATACAAATATCCTGAATAGTCACTTAAGAAAACGCGTCTTGTATAAGTAGAATGATTTCTTGGCGATGAAAAATTAATTACAAAGACTTCTTCATTATTGTACATCTTAGTTTCTTCAATTTGAAAAATAAATTTCTTAAACTTTCTTTTTTCCAAAAAAGGCGCATATTTTATTGGACAATTGTACATCAAACCATGATATTCTCTTAAGCTTTCCGACAAAAAATCACTTTTCTTATTCCATCTTAACTCTTTTATATTTTTTGTACTTCTGTTGATATGATTCACATAACCTAAATCATATTGTTCGGCAATAAAATCAAAATCGAGATAAGTAATAGTTGAAACTTTGCCTTGAATATTTGTTTTCATCGATGAACTAAATGGATTATCAGGATAATTTTTCTCCAAAGACTCAATAACATTTTTCATTACCTGATAAGCTGTTCTTTTTCCGTAAATGACAACTTCATTTAATTCTCTTTTTTTAAGTTCATCATCTATCGGTTCTGATAGATTGAGCGTATACATATCGTTAGTTTTAGAAACTTTAATCTCTTCATCTGAATCTATTATAGTGGTAGGTGTAACACTTCTAAAATAGAGATAACCATTATGCAACTCATTTAATTTACTTTCCACAAATGTAATTGGGCTAAAAAGTCGATTCCATGCTAAAATTTGCATTCCACTCTGATTTGAAGAAATGAAAATATGTGGTGACGTATTTTTTTCTTTTAAAAAATACTCAAATGAGTGCTTTTTAATTGGTGTTTTGTGCCATTGATTTTGAAGATAAATAGAATCCTCAGCCGTTACAGCAGCTAAACTATACACTTTATTTTTTAGTTCTTTTTTAATGTAAGAACCCATTGGCACAAACTCTTTTAATATAGGTTCAGAAATTGAACTCATATTATTTACGAAATGTGCGTTGGCTCCCCAACAAATTATTTTAGCTTCAGGATTTTGTTTTAGGTAAGCTAATAAATTATCCGCCATTTGCTTATCTCTATTATTATCAAATGACGTTGTACTAAAAGTACTTATAACCTCTTCTTTTGAAATAGCATCGCTACCTAACTCTAAAAGACTTTTTATAATTTGATTCCAATAAAACTTTTCTTCAGAATCTTTTTGCTGACTAATTTTCGTTTTAAATGATGTTAATTCGGTTTTAAATTGCTCATAAGAAATATCTGATTCATCAAACATACCAGAATTAGTTATCGATTCTAAAAGCAACTCAAAATCTTCTTGTTTCAGCTTTAATTTATGATTGATTTTTTTAGCATATTCGAATAAATCTTTAGCTAATAATATATTTCCATCATTACCCGTAATCTGATAATCAAAACCGAAAATTTTTAAATCTTTATTATTCTGATTATAAAACTCGATAAAACTTTGAAATTCGTTTCTTTTTGACCAAATAGAAAACAAAGAATTTGATAGTGCTTCCTTTACATTTTGACCTTTGTCAATATTCTTTTGCGCTTTCCATACATCGTATATTCCCGATTCAAATGCAATAGTATTGAAACCCATTTCTTGATGCAAATATTGAACGATTTTGGTTTTCATTTCAAATACATTTCCATCTGAATGCGTATTTTCACCAAGCATAACTACTTGAACATCTTTCAATTCTTCTTTTAAAAAACTAAAATCTGTGATTTCAGGATTTTGTGAAAGATTTATTGTTTTTGGATTGAATTCTTGTGCTGATAATGTTAAATAAAATAAACCAAAAAGTAGTATTGTAATATTTCTCAATTGTTAATTTTTAAAAATGTTAAATAATAATAATTTATACAAGAAATACAACGTTAAAATAATTGACTTATTACATAATATGAGCCTCCATCACATAATCATCCATTACATACCCATTTCCAATATCAATAACTTCGTCTTTTACTTTTTTAAAGCCTAATTTGGTATAAAAGTTTATAGCTTTATTGTATTTGTTTACGTTTAAGAAAATGGCGTTTTGATTATTTTCTAAAGCTTTTTCTTTTACCAATTCAAAGAATTGTCTTCCTAAACCAGTTCCTTGTGTCTCGGGTAAGACATAAATTTTATGGATTTTTGTTTTATTAGGTTCAGAGTTAATTTCATAGGAAACAAAACCTACGTACTTATCGTTATCGTTTTGTGCTAGATAAAAAACATGACCTTTTTGCATTAATTCGCGTAAAGCAGGTTCGTTATAAAACTTGTCAATCATGTAATCTAGTTGTGCTTTGGATAAAATTTCTCCATAAGCTACTGGCCAAATTTTCTTGGTTAAGTCGATAATGATTGGAATATGTTCGGAATTTGCTTTTACTAATTTCATAGGTAATCAACTAAAAAAGTCTCGCAATATACGAGACTTTTGGTTATTATGCTTGTCCTGTTGGACCAAAATTTAATGGAATTGGAGGTTGTTCTCCTTCTTCTATTTTTCCATGAGCACTTTCAAATCTGTGAATGTTTTCCCCTAATGCTTTCAACAAACGTTTTGCGTGTTGAGGTGTTAAAATAATTCTTGATTTCACTTTCGCCTTTGGCACTCCAGGCATAATCGTTACAAAATCTACTACAAACTCAGAATTTGAATGATTTATAATAGCTAGATTAGAGTAAATTCCTTCAGCTGTTTGCTCATCTAATTCGATGTTAATTTGTCCTTGTTGGTTATTATTTTCCATGATATTTAATATTGATATTTTGTTATACAAGAATAAGTATAATTTGGGTAAAAAAAAAGCCTAACAGAAAATCTGTTAGGCTTTATATTGGAATAATGAAGCTAATTAGTAGTTAAACTCTTCTTTAGCAGCCATTAACTCATTGTATTCTTCTTTAGAACCTACAATAATATTATCGTAATCTCTCATACCAGTACCAGCTGGAATTCTGTGCCCTACAATAACATTTTCTTTCAATCCTTCTAAAGTATCTACTTTACCTGCTACCGCAGCTTCGTTTAATACTTTTGTTGTTTCCTGGAACGATGCCGCAGAAATGAATGATTTCGTTTGTAACGATGCTCTTGTAATACCTTGTAGTACTGGAGTAGCCGTTGCTGTAATAACATCACGAGCCACAACTAAGTTCTTATCATTACGTTTTAATAACGAATTTTCATCTCTTAATTGACGTGGAGAAACAATTTGACCTGGTTTTAAATTCTCAGAATCACCTGCATCTTCCACTACTTTCATTCCGTATAACTTATCGTTTTCAACGATGAAATCACTTGTATGAGCCAATTGATCTTCTAAGAATAAAGTATCTCCTGGATCTACAATTCTTACTTTACGCATCATCTGACGGATAACCACCTCAAAGTGTTTATCGTTGATTTTTACCCCTTGTAAACGGTATACCTCTTGAATTTCATTTACCAAGTACTGTTGAACAGCAGATGGTCCTTGAATTCTTAAGATATCCTCTGGAGTAATTGCACCATCAGAAAGTGGAGTTCCCGCTTTTACGAAGTCGTTTTCTTGAACTAAGATTTGGTTTGAAAGTTTTACTAAGTATTTCTTCACTTCACCAAATTTAGACTCGATAGCGATTTCTCGGTTACCTCTCTTGATTTTTCCAAATGTTACAACACCATCAATTTCAGAAACTACTGCTGGGTTTGAAGGATTACGAGCTTCTAATAACTCTGTAATTCTTGGTAAACCTCCTGTAATATCACCTGCTTTAGAAGAACGACGTGGAATTTTAACTAAAATCTTACCTGCTTTAATTTTTTCTCCATCGTTAACCATAAGGTGAGCTCCTACTGGTAAGTTGTATGAACGAATTAACTCGCCATCTTTACCATAGATGTGTAACGTAGGAATTAATTTCTTATTTCTACCTTCAGAAATTACTTTCTCTTGGAAACCAGTTTGCTCGTCAATTTCAACAATGAACGATTGTCCTTGTTCTAAATCTTCGTAACCTACTTTACCAGTAAATTCAGAAATAATTACCCCGTTATATGGATCCCATTTACAGATTGTAGTACCTTTTTCAACAATATCTCCATCATTTACAAAAATACTTGATCCGTAAGGAATATAGTGTGTATTTAATACAATACCTGTTTTTGGCTCAACTAATTTTAACTCAGTAGAACGAGAAATCACGATATCAACAGCATTTCCTTCAGCATCTTCACCTTTAACTGTTTTTAAATCTTCAATTTCTAATCTACCTGCAAAACGAGTTACAATACTAGACTCTTCAGAAATACCTCCAGCAACCCCTCCAACGTGGAACGTACGAAGTGTTAACTGTGTACCAGGCTCACCAATTGATTGCGCTGCAATAACTCCAACTGCTTCGCCTTTCTGTGTCATTTTACCTGTTGCCAAGTTTCTACCATAACATTTAGCACAAATTCCTTTTGTTGCCTCACATGTTAATGGCGAACGAACCTCTACTCTCTCTACTGGAGAAGCTTCTATTTTCTTAACAATAGCTTCTGTAATTTCCTCACCAGCATGAACTAAAATTTCATTATCTAATGGGTTAATTACATTTTGTAAAGCTACACGTCCTAAGATTCTTTCACCTAAAGTTTCAACGATTTCCTCGTTTTTCTTTAAAGCAGAAACTTCAATACCTCTTAATGTACCACAATCTACAGAGTTTACGATAACATCTTGAGATACGTCATGTAAACGACGTGTTAAGTAACCCGCATCGGCTGTTTTAAGAGCGGTATCCGCAAGACCTTTACGAGCACCGTGAGTAGAAATAAAGTACTCAAGGATAGAAAGACCTTCTTTAAAGTTCGATAAAATCGGGTTTTCGATAATTTCACCACCACCAGCAGTTGATTTTTTAGGCTTAGCCATCAAACCACGCATACCAGTTAACTGACGAATCTGCTCTTTAGAACCCCTCGCTCCAGAATCAAGCATCATATATACCGAGTTGAAACCTTGTTGGTCTTCACGGATATTTTTCATTGCTAACTCTGTCAATTGCGCATTAGCTGAAGTCCAGATATCAATAACTTGATTATAACGCTCGTTATTGGTAATAAGACCCATGCTATAGTTCATCGAAATTCCTTCTACTTGCTCACGAGCATCAGCGATTAATTTTCCTTTTTGTTCTGGAATTCTAATATCACCTAATGAGAATGATAAACCTCCACGGAATGCGAACTTGTACCCCATATCTTTCATGTTATCCAAGAAAGCTGCAGTTGTAGGAACGTCAGTAACCGCTAAGATTTTACCAATAATATCACGTAATGATTTCTTAGTTAATACCTCATTAATATATCCAGCTGCTTCAGGTACTACTTCATTAAATAATACTCTACCTGCAGTTGTTTGAATAATTTTTGTTACTAATTCACCTTCTTCATTAAAGTCTTTCGTTCTAATTTTCACTCTAGCATTCAACTCTAATCTTCCTTCGTTTAAAGCAATATTTACTTCTTCCGCAGAATAGAAAGTTAAACCTTCTCCTAAAATTTTCATTTCTGGAGTAGACAAACGTTCTTTGGTCATATAATATAAACCAAGTACCATGTCTTGAGAAGGAACCGTAATAGGCGCACCATTTGCAGGGTTTAAGATATTGTGAGAAGCTAACATTAATAATTGCGCCTCTAAAATAGCTTCTGGCCCTAATGGTAAGTGAACCGCCATCTGGTCACCATCGAAATCGGCATTAAACGCCGTACAAGTCAATGGGTGTAACTGAATCGCTTTTCCTTCAATTAATTTAGGTTGGAATGCTTGAATACCTAAACGGTGTAACGTAGGAGCACGGTTAAGTAATACTGGGTGACCTTTGATTACATTTTCAAGGATATCCCATACTACAGGCTCTTTTTTGTCGATAATTTTCTTAGCCGACTTAACTGTTTTTACAATTCCTCTTTCGATTAACTTACGAATAACGAATGGTTTGTAAAGTTCAGCCGCCATATCTTTTGGCAAACCACACTCATACATTTTCATTTCTGGACCAACGACAATTACCGAACGAGCAGAATAATCCACACGTTTACCTAATAAGTTTTGACGGAAACGTCCTTGTTTACCTTTTAATGAATCTGATAATGATTTTAATGGTCTGTTTGATTCTGTTTTAACAGCAGAAGCTTTACGTGTGTTATCAAATAATGAATCTACAGATTCTTGTAACATACGTTTTTCGTTTCTTAAGATTACTTCAGGAGCTTTGATTTCCATTAATCTTTTTAAACGGTTGTTACGGATGATTACTCTTCTGTATAAATCATTTAAATCTGAAGTTGCGAAACGACCTCCATCAAGTGGTACTAACGGACGTAATTCAGGCGGAATAACAGGAATTACTTTTAAAATCATCCATTCTGGACGGTTTTCTCTGTTTAAGTTAGACTCACGGAATGATTCTACAACATTTAAACGTTTTAAGGCTTCTGTCTTACGTTGTTTAGATGTTTCGTTATTAGCAGCGTGACGTAATTCATATGATAATTCATCTAAATTAGTACGAGCTAATAAATCCATAATACATTCAGCACCCATTTTAGCGATGAATTTATTAGGATCATTATCATCTAAATATTGATTTTCCATTGGAAGTGTATCTAAAATATTTAAATACTCTTCTTCTGTAAGGAAATCTAATTTTTGTAAAGATTCGCCATCAGCATTTTTAGCAATACCAGCTTGAATTACTACGTATCTTTCGTAGTAAATAATCATATCTAATTTCTTAGATGGTAATCCTAAAATATATCCGATTTTGTTTGGCAATGAACGGAAATACCAAATGTGAGCGATTGGCACAACAAGGTTGATGTGTCCAACTCTATCTCTACGAACTTTTTTCTCCGTTACTTCAACACCACATCGGTCACAAACGATTCCTTTGTAGCGGATTCTTTTATACTTACCACAAGCACACTCGTAATCTTTAACTGGACCGAAAATTCGCTCACAGAAAAGACCATCTCTTTCTGGTTTGTGGGTACGATAGTTGATTGTTTCAGGTTTTAAAACCTCACCTCTAGATTCTGCCAAAATAGACTCTGGAGAAGCTAATCCTATCGTGATTTTATCAAATCTTTTGATGGTATTTTTATCTTTTAATCTTGTCATGATATGAATACTTTCGATTTATGAAAAGCGTTGTAAAGGGAGCAACCAAGGTTACTCCCGGATAAATTTATTCTTCTAATCTGATGTCTAATCCAAGACCTTTTAATTCATGCATTAATACATTGAACGATTCAGGTAATCCTGGTTCTGGCATAGTTTCACCTTTTACGATAGCTTCGTAAGTTTTAGCTCTACCAATTACGTCATCCGATTTAACAGTTAAGATTTCTCTTAGCGTACTTGATGCACCATATGCTTCAAGAGCCCAAACCTCCATCTCTCCAAAACGCTGACCTCCGAATTGAGCTTTACCTCCTAATGGTTGTTGCGTAATTAACGAGTATGGACCAATAGAACGTGCATGCATTTTATCATCTACCATGTGTCCTAATTTCAACATGTAAATTACACCCACAGTTGCACGTTGGTGGAAACGCTCTCCAGTTCCTCCATCATACAAGTATGTATGACCGAATCTTGGAATTCCAGCTTCATCTGTTAATTCATTAATCTGATCTAAAGTAGCACCATCAAAAATTGGAGTAGCGAACTTCTTACCTAATTTTTGACCTGCCCATCCTAATACCGTTTCATAAATCTGACCGATGTTCATACGAGATGGTACCCCTAGTGGATTCAATACGATATCTACTGGTGTTCCGTCTTCTAAGAATGGCATATCTTCATGACGAACGATTTTAGCAACAATACCTTTGTTACCGTGACGTCCTGCCATTTTATCCCCTACTTTTAATTTACGTTTCTTAGCGATGTAAACTTTAGCAAGTTTTAAAATTCCAGAAGGTAATTCATCCCCAACGGTAATAGTAAATTTCTCTCTTCTTAACCAACCTTGTAAATCGTTTAATTTGATTTTGTAGTTGTGAATTAAGTCGTTCACCATTGCATTAGTATGCTCATCTGTTGTCCACTGTCCTTTAGTTAAGTGAGCAAAATCTTCTACTCCTTGTAACATCTTTTTAGTGAATTTTTTACCTTTTGGTAATACTTCTTCACCTAAATCGTTCATTACACCTTGAGAAGTCTTACCATCGATGATAACAAATAATTTTTCAATTAACTTGTCTTTTAAGTCGTTGTACTTAACTTCAAATTCAGTTTCTAATTTATCAACGTCTTCTTTATCTTTAGAACGTTTTCTCTTATCTTTTACTGCTTTCGCAAATAATTTTTTATCTAAAACCACACCGTGTAAAGATGGAGACGCTTTTAATGAAGCATCTTTTACATCACCTGCTTTATCACCAAAGATAGCTCTTAAAAGTTTCTCTTCTGGAGTAGGATCTGATTCTCCTTTTGGTGTAATTTTTCCGATTAGAATATCGCCAGGTTTTACCTCTGCACCAATTCTAATCATACCGTTTTCATCTAAATCTTTAGTAGCTTCTTCAGAAACGTTAGGAATATCATTAGTTAATTCTTCGTTACCTAATTTAGTATCACGAACTTCTAATGTATAATCATCAATATGTAATGATGTAAAAATATCATCACGAACTACTTTTTCAGAAATTACGATTGCATCCTCGAAGTTGTACCCTTTCCATGGCATAAACGCCACTTTTAAGTTTCTACCGATTGCTAATTCTCCGTTTTGAGTAGCATAACCTTCACACAATACTTGACCTTTTACAACTCTATCCCCTTTTCTAACGATAGGTTTTAAGTTGATACAAGTACTTTGGTTGGTTTTTCTATATTTGATTAACTGATAGGTTTTCTCATCTGTATCAAAGCTTACCATACGCTCTTCTTCAGTTCTGTCATATTTGATGGTAATCATGTTAGCATCAACATATTCTACAGTTCCGCTACCTTCAGCGTTGATTAATACTCTTGAATCAGAAGCAACTTGTCTTTCTAAACCAGTACCTACGATTGGAGCTTCAGGACGTAATAATGGAACGGCCTGACGCATCATGTTAGATCCCATCAACGCACGGTTCGCATCATCATGCTCTAAGAAAGGAATCAATGAAGCTGAAATCGAAGCAATCTGATTTGGAGCAACGTCTGTATAATGAACAACTGTTGGTTCTACTACTGGGAAGTCACCTTCCTCACGAGCAATAACTTTATCAGCCGTAATTTTTCCGTTAGCATCCATTTCAATGTTTGCTTGCGCAATCATTTTACCTTCTTCTTCTTCTGCACTTAAGTAAATAGGTTCAGAAACTAAATCAACTTGTCCGTTTACAACTTTACGGTAAGGAGTTTCGATGAATCCCATTCCGTTAACTTTTGCATAAACCCCTAAAGATGAAATCAAACCAATGTTTGGTCCCTCTGGAGTTTCAATAGGACAAAGTCTTCCGTAGTGCGTGTAGTGAACGTCACGAACCTCGAAACCAGCTCTTTCTCTAGATAAACCTCCAGGTCCAAGGGCAGATAAACGACGCTTGTGAGTAATCTCTGCTAATGGATTCGTTTGATCCATAAACTGAGATAACTGGTTAGTTCCAAAGAATGAGTTAATTACCGATGATAATGTTTTAGCATTGATCAAATCGATAGGTGTAAACACCTCGTTATCACGAACGTTCATTCTCTCACGGATAGTTCTAGCCATACGAGCTAAACCTACTCCGAACTGAGCTGATAATTGCTCACCAACTGTTCTTACACGACGGTTTGATAAGTGATCAATATCATCAATCTCTGCTTTAGAGTTGATCAATTCGATCAAATATTTAACGATTGTAATAATATCTTCTTTCGTTAAAACTTGTTTTTCCATAGGAATATCAAGATTTAACTTTTTGTTCATTCTGTAACGACCTACTTCACCTAAATTATAACGTTGGTCAGAGAAGAATAATTTATCTATAATACCACGAGCCGTTTCCTCATCAGGCGGTTCCGCGTTACGTAATTGTCTGTAAATGTGTTCAACAGCCTCTTTTTCAGAGTTTGTTGGGTCTTTTTGTAACGTATTATGAATAATTGTATAATCAGCCGCATTATTGTCCTCTTTATGCAAAAGGATAGTTTTTACGTCTGCTTCAATTATTTCTTCGATATTATCTTTATCAAGAATTGTATCACGATCTAAGATAATTTCGTTACGCTCAATAGAAACTACTTCACCAGTATCTTCATCAACGAAGTCTTCATGCCAAGTATTTAATACACGTGCAGCAAGTCTTCTTCCTGCATATTTCTTGATACCTGTTTTAGATACTTTAATTTCTTCTGCTAAGTCGAAAATTTCTAAGATATCCTTATCTCTTTCAAATCCGATAGCTCTAAATAAAGTAGTTACAGGTAATTTTTTCTTTCTATCGATATACGCATACATTACGTTGTTGATATCAGTAGCGAATTCAATCCAAGAACCTTTAAAAGGAATAATTCTGGCAGAATATAATTTAGTTCCATTTGCATGGAAAGACTGTCCAAAGAATACACCTGGAGATCTGTGTAACTGTGATACAACTACACGCTCAGCACCATTGATAACGAATGTACCGCTAGGTGTCATATATGGTATTGTTCCTAAATACACATCTTGAACGATTGTTTCAAAATCCTCGTGTTCAGGGTCAGTACAATATAATTTTAATCTAGCTTTAAGAGGCACACTATATGTTAAACCTCTATCAATACACTCTTCAATAGTATATCTAGGTGGATCAATAAAATAATCTAGAAACTCTAATACGAATTGGTTTCTCGTATCAGTAATTGGAAAATTTTCCATGAAGGTATTATACAGCCCTTCGTTGCCTCTTTCGTCAGATTTCGTTTCTAATTGGAAGAAATCTTTAAACGATTTCACTTGAATATCTAGAAAATCTGGATATTGTGGAATGTTTTTTGTCGAAGCAAAATTTAATCTTTCAGTCTGATTTGTTATCATCAATGGACAAAATTTTGATTTAAAAAAAGTAATTTTTTGTGTAAAAACACTGATTTTTAATACTTCCTTTTATTTAGTAACCGATACATCTTTAAAAATAAACCAGGAAAGTTTGTTTATTTTTTTTCTTCGTTATTGGTTACTTTAAAACGTATAAAAAATACATTTATTTAATATACGCAAAATGGTTTAGGTCTTTGAGAACACTCTCAAGACCTAAACCTAGCTTATTTATGAGTATAAATTATTTTAACTCAACTACAGCTCCTGCTTCTTCTAAAGCTTTCTTAAGACCTTCAGCCTCATCTTTAGAAACTCCTTCTTTAACGTTTGTTGGAGCAGCATCAACTAAATCTTTAGCTTCTTTAAGACCTAAACCAGTTAATTCTTTAACCGCTTTAACAACTCCTAATTTAGAAGCACCAGCGTCTTTTAATACAACTGTAAATTCTGTTTGCTCAGCAGCAGCACCAGCATCTCCTCCACCTGCAGCAACTACTACAGCTGCAGCAGCAGGCTCGATACCATACTCATCTTTTAATATTGTTGCTAATTCGTTAACTTCTTTAACTGTTAAGTTAACTAATTGTTCTGCGAATTGTTTCAAATCTGCCATTTTTTCTATCTTTTAAAATGTTTTGTAAAAATATAATTTATTAAGTGCGTACGAATTATTCTGCTCCTTCTTCCTTGTTAGGTTGATTTTGAAGAGCTGCAATAACTCTTTGAGCAGGTGATTGTAATAATCCAATAATTTCTGCGATAACTTCTTCTTTAGATTTAATAGCTACTAAGCTATCTAATAAATTGTCACCGATGAAAATTTCTTGGTTAATGTAAGCTCCTTTAAAGATTGGTTTTTCACCTTTCTTACGGAATTCTTTAATAATTTTTGCTGGTCCATTAGCGGTATCAGCAATAAACATTGAAGTGTTTCCTTTAAGAACTGATGCTAAATCACCATAGTCGTTATCAGAAGCTTCCATTGCTTTTTCTAACAATGTGTTCTTAACAACTTCTAATTTAATACCAGCTTTAAAACAAGCTCTTCTTAAGTTTGAAGTAGTATCTGCATCTAGTCCTGAAATGTCTGCTAAATAAACAACATTTACATCCGCTAACTGTGCAGTTAAATCTTCAATAGCGATTGATTTTTCTTCTCTAGTCATACTAAAAATTTTTAACTACCAATTATACCGCTTTAGGATCTAAAGCAATAGCAGGACTTTGAGTACTTGATATATGAATAGACTTAATATAAGTACCTTTAGCTGCAGTTGGTTTTAATTTGATTAATGTTTGAACGATTTCGTGTGCATTTTCATAGATTTTTTCAGCATCAAAAGATACTCTACCTATTCCAGCGTGAACGATACCAGTTTTATCAACTTTGAAGTCAATTTTACCAGCTTTCACTTCTTGCACCGCTTTAGCAACATCCATAGTTACAGTTCCTGTTTTAGGGTTTGGCATTAAACCTCTTGGACCTAAAACACGTCCTAATGGACCTAATTTACCCATAACAGCAGGCATAGTGATGATTACATCAACATCTGTCCAACCGTCTTTGATTTTTTGTAAATAGTCATCTAAACCTACGTGGTCTGCACCAGCAGCTTTAGCTTCAGCTTCTTTATCTGGAGTAACTAATGCTAATACTCTTACATCTTTACCAGTTCCGTGAGGTAATGTTACAACCCCTCTTACCATTTGATTCGCTTTTCTAGGATCTACCCCTAATTTCACTGCGATATCAACAGACTCATCAAATTTTGCAGAAGCAACCTCTTTAATTAATGCAGAAGCATCTCTTAAAGTATAAAGTTTGTTCTTCTCAATTTTTGCTGCAGCCTCTTTTTGCTTTTTTGTCAATTTTGCCATTGTCTAATTTCTTTTTAGAGATTAAAAAGGAGCATTTCCTGTTACTGTTATACCCATAGATCTAGCTGTTCCAGCAATCATACTCATCGCTTTTTCGATTTCGAAAGCGTTTAAGTCTGCCATTTTGTCTTCAGCGATAGTTCTAATTTGATCCCAAGTAACGTTTGCTACTTTTTTACGGTTAGGTTGCCCTGAACCAGACTTTAATTTTGCTGCTTCTAATAACTGAATTGCAGCAGGTGGCGTTTTAACAACAAAGTCAAAAGACTTGTCTTTATACACAGTAATTTGTACTGGTAAAATTTTGCCAGGTTTATCTTGTGTTCTAGCATTAAATTGCTTACAGAACTCCATGATGTTAACCCCAGCAGCCCCCAAAGCAGGTCCAACCGGTGGCGATGGATTCGCAGCACCTCCCTTAACTTGTAGTTTAACTACTTTACTAACTTCTTTTGCCATTTTTAAAAAAATTTAGCACATCTATCAATTGGAAGCGATTGATGTGATTTATATATGTAACGAAAATTATACTTTTTCAACTTGCATAAAACTCAACTCTAAAGGTGTTTTTCTTCCAAAAATTTTCACCATTACTTCAAGTTTACGCTTTTCTTCATTTACTTTTTCAATAGTTCCATTGAAACCATTAAATGGACCATCTACAACTTTAACTGTTTCACCAACAGCATAAGGAATAGCGACATTATCTACTTTTACAGACAACTCATCCACTTTACCCAACATTCTATTTACTTCAGATTGTCTTAAAGGGACAGCATCTCCTCCTTTAGTTTCACCTAAGAAACCAATAACACCAGGAATTGACTTAATAATATGAGGAATCTCTCCTGTTAAGTTAGCTTCAATCATTACATAACCAGGAAAATAAACTTTATCCTTAGCAATTTTCTTTCCATCTCTAACTTGAACAACTTTCTCTGTTGGAACTAAAACTTGAGAAACATAATCAGCCATACCCAGCCTAGCTGTTTCAGTCTCAATGTAGGCCTTAACCTTATTCTCTTGACCACTTACAGCACGAACTACATACCATTTATTTACATTATTATCAGCCATTTGTGAGTTTTATTTTAATATATTAAAAAAACCAGCAATTGCTTTACCAAATAATGTATCAACACCCCATGTTAATAGGGCAAAAATGATTGAAAAAACTGCTACAATAATAGTCAAACGTTGAACTTCTGACCACAAAGGCCAAGTCACATTAGCTTTCAATTCATGAAATGATTCTGATATGTAATTAACTACTTTTGTCATCTTAAATTTTTATTTGCACGGGCGGAGGG
>DIST01000063.1 GCA_002421645.1 Flavobacterium sp. UBA6203 | reverse complement strand
CACCAGCCATTACATAAGCTAATTTATTAGCGATTTTTTTATCGTGTTCAGAAATATATTTACCCGCTTCCATTTGGTCAGTTCCTACTAAGAACATACCTAAAGCTTGTTTCCCTAAAACTTTGATATCTTGTCTTCTTACTGGTTGTGTATATCCTTGTTCAGCCATTTGTAAAGCTACTTGTTTTGCTGTTGCAATTTGACGGTCTTTGTTTACCACAACGATATCTCTTCCTTTTTGTAAAACTCCAGTATCAAAACCTTCGTAAGCTGAAGTAGCTACTTTTGCCATTCCCACAGTTAAGAAATATTCTTGAAGCACATTTAATTCCACATCATTTTTACGGAATAAATCAGATGCTCTTAACGCCATTTCTTTAGAACCACCACCACCAGGAATCACACCAACACCAAATTCTACTAATCCGATGTAAGTTTCTGCAGCAGCAACCGCTCTATCAGCGTGCATAGTTAATTCACAACCACCACCTAAAGTCATTCCGTGAGGAGCCGCGATAACTGGAATTGCAGAATAACGACAACGCATCATCGTGTCTTGGAACATTTTGATTGCCATGTTTAATTCGTCATATTCTTGCTCTACAGCCATCATGAAAATCATTCCTAAATTAGCTCCAACAGAGAAATTAGCACCTTGATTTCCAATTACTAAACCATTGTATTCTTTCTCAGCAATATCAATAGCTTTGTTGATTCCTTGTAAAACACCAGCTCCAATAGAATTCATTTTGGATGTAAATTCTAAATTGATGATACCATCACCTAAATCTGTAATGATTGCATCGCTGTTGTTCCATATTTTTTTGCTTTCGCGAATGTTATTTAAGATAATGAAAGCATCCTGACCTGGAACTTTCTCTACTTTTTTGTTTGTGATAGAGTAGAAGTGTGTTGCTCCATCTTTAATCGAATAGAAAGAAGTAACTCCAGAAGCTAACATATCCGTTACCCAAGAAGCTGGTTGATAACCTTCTGCTTTCATTAATTCGATTCCTTTTTCAACACCGATAGCATCCCAAATTTCGAATGGACCGTTTTCCCAACCGAATCCTGCTTTCATAGCATCGTCGATTTTGTAGAAAGCGTCTGTGATTTCAGGAATTCTGTTTGAACAATATTGGAACATTGAAGCGAAGTTTTTTCTGTAGAAATCTCCTGCTTTGTCTTTTCCAGTTACTAAAACTTTGAATCTGTCGATTGGTTTTTCAATCGTTTTGGTTAATTCTAAAGTTGCGAAAGAAGCTTTTTTATTGGCTCTATATTCTAATGTATCTAAATCTAAAGTTAGAATGTCTTTTCCTTCTTTTTTGTAGAAACCTTGTCCGGTTTTGCTTCCTAACCATTTGTTTTCCATCATTTTGTTAACAAATTCAGGAAGTTTGAATAATTCATGTGCTTCGTCGTTTGGACAATTTTCATAAATTCCGTTAGCCACGTGAACTAAAGTATCTAAACCAACCACATCAACTGTTCTAAAAGTAGCTGATTTTGGACGACCAATTACAGGTCCCGTTAATTTATCAACTTCTTCAACAGTCAAACCCATTTCTTTTACTTGGTGGAACAAACTTTGGATTCCGAAGATTCCAATTCTATTTCCAATAAAAGCCGGAGTATCTTTAGCAACAACTGAAGTTTTTCCTAAGAATTTTTCACCATAACCATTCAAGAAATCTAATACTTCTTGCGATGTTTTTGGACCAGGAATAATTTCAAATAATTTTAAGTAACGAGCAGGATTAAAGAAGTGCGTTCCGCAGAAATGTTGTTGGAAATCGTCGCTTCTTCCTTCACTCATAAATTGAATAGGAATACCAGAAGTGTTTGAAGTTACTAAAGTTCCTGGTTTTCTATATTTATCAACTTGTTCAAAAACAATTTTCTTGATGTCTAAACGTTCTACAACTACTTCGATAATCCAATCTGCAGTTGCAATTTTTGACATATCATCTGTAGTATTACCTGTAGTAATTCTTGAAGCAAAACTTGGATGATAAATAGGCGAGGGTTTCGATTTTAAAGCATTAGCTAAATGATCATTCACTAATCGATTTCTAACGGCTTTACTTTCCAGAGTTAGTCCTTTTTTCTGTTCGGCTTCGGTTAGTTCGTTTGGAGCAATGTCTAATAGTAAGACTTCAACACCAATATTAGCAAAATGGCAAGCGATACCACTTCCCATAATTCCGGAACCAATAACAGCAACTTTTTTAATATTACGTTTCATGTTGTTGATAGGTTTGTTTTATTTGTCGTTATAGATTTTTTTGTCGGTAATTAATTCGTTTATAATTTCAGCAACTTCCATAAAGTGTTGTAATTTTTCTTCACTTACATGTTGTTTTACTGCTTCATTAAAACGAAGTACAGTTTCTTTAGAAAGTTCTCTTTTTTCTTTCCCTTCTTTTGTTAATTGAATGATTACACCTCTACCATCTGTTGGGTTTTTTTTGCGAGTAATCAAACCTCTTTCTTCCATAGATTTTAAGGTTCGGGTTAAGCTAGTTGCTTCCATTCCCATTTTAGGTCCTAAAGTTGTAGATGGTGAACCTTTTTCTCTGTCTATGCTTAACAATGCAAAACCGGTTGCCATTGTAGCACCATATTTTGCTGCTTCTTCATTATACATACGGGCAACTGCTTGCCAAGTTGTTCGTAATGCATAATCTATGGTTTTATCTTTCATATAAGTATAAATCAAATCTTTTTCAAATATAAAAAAAAATACTATGCATGCATAGTATTTTTAACATTTTTTTCAAAATTTAACATTTTAAAATAGCAAAACCCACGAAATGTGGGTTTTAGCGTTTCTATCCGTAAATTTTTTGATATAAGTCGTTATATTTTTCTTTTATAATTTTACGTCTTAATTTCATAGTTGGTGTTAAGTGGCCAGCATCGATAGACCAAATATCAGGTGTAAGTTCAAAGCGTTTTACTTTTTCCCAATTCCCAAATTTTTCATTACAATGGTCAATTTCTTCTTGAATTCTATCGATTACCATTTTACTTGAACACATATCTTCGTTTGAAGAAAAAGTAGTATTGTTATGTCTGTGTGCCCATTCCGTAACAAATTCAAAATTAGGTTGTATAAAAGCAGCCGGCATTTTTTCGCCATCACCAATTACCATAATTTGCTCGATGAAACGAGATTGTTTGAATGCATTTTCTAAAATCTGAGGAGCAACATATTTTCCACCAGAAGTTTTGAACATTTCTTTTTTACGATCCGTAATTCTCAAGAAACCGTCGCTATCTATTTCTCCAATATCACCGGTATGGAAGTAACCTTCTTTTAATACATCTGCAGTTTGAGTTTCGTCTTTGTAATATCCCATCATTACGTTTGGACCTTTACATAAGATTTCGCCATCTTCTGCAATTTTAACTTCAACTCCATCTAATACTTTTCCAACCGAACCCACTCTGAAACCACCATTTCTCATGTCATTTACCGAGATTACTGGTGAAGTCTCTGTTAAGCCATAACCTTCCATAACAGGAATATTAGCCGCGCAGAATACTTTGGTTAGTCTAGTTTGTAAAGCAGCACTTCCCGAAACTAGTAATTCTAATTCGCCACCTAAACCTTCTTGCCATTTGGAGAAGATTAATTTACGAGCAATTTTTAATTTGAATTCGTAGAATGCACCGTTTTGTTTATAAGGTTTGTATTCCATTCCTAGATCTAAAGCCCAGAAGAAAAGTGCTTTTTTGATGCCTGTTAAATCAGCTCCTTTAGCGTAGATTTTGTCATAAACTTTTTCTAGTAAACGAGGAACAACTGACATTACGTGAGGTTTTACTTCTTTTAAGTTATCAGAAATTTTTTCAATACTTTCAGCGAAGTAAATCGATATACCATAATATTGGTATAAATACGTCAACATTCTTTCAAAGATGTGACAAATAGGTAAGAAACTCAAAGCTCTTGTATCTCCAGCTCTTAAAGGAACTCTAGGCGCACTCATTAAAACATCTGAAACAATATTTTGGTGGGATAACATTACTCCTTTAGGTCTTCCAGTAGTTCCAGAAGTATAGATAATTGTAGCTAAATCGGTTGTAGCAACATTATTTTTTCTGTCTTCAACAACATCTTGGTTTGATGTATCAGCTCCTAATTCTATGATTTCTTTCCAACTTTTACATCCTGAAATATCATTGTAAGAGAAAACGTCTTTCAATAAAGGAACGTTAGCTTTTATACTTTGTAATTTTTGATAAACTTCAATATCGGAAACAAAAACATATTGCGATTCTGAGTGATTTAATATGTATTCATAATCCTCAGCCGAAATAGTTGGATACATTGGAACGGTTTGTGCTCCTGTCTGCAATACACCAATATCTGTTATATGCCATTCTGTTCTATTGTTAGACGAAATGATAGCTATTTTATCATTTCTATTTACGCCTAAACGAAGTAATCCTCTTGAAATAGCGTTGGCTTTGTCTAAATATTCCTGAGTAGATGTTTTAATCCACTGTCCGTCATATTTTGTAACTAAAGCATCCTTTAAATTATACTTTTCTAATTGGTGGTAAGGAAAGTCAAACAAGCGTGTTATATTCTTCATAATTCGCAATTATTATTTTATGCAAATTATAAAAATAAAGTTAATTAAGCAATTTTTTAAATAATTGATAATCTATTAGTTAGTGTTTTGATAAAAATAAAATACTATGCTTGCCTACTAATTTTAATAAAATTGTGAAAATGTTATAAAAATTATTGAAATTATAGCAAGTAAAATTCCTAAATAGTTCCATTTAGTCATTTTTTCTTTAAAAAGTAGGATTCCTGCTAAACTTCCTAAAATAATTACGCCCATATTCATTCCGGCAAATACTGTTGACGGATTTTCGGATAAAGCTTTGTGTGCCTTTAAATAGAAGAGTATGTTTCCGAAATTTAAAATTCCTAAAGCCAATCCCCAAAGTATATTTTTCAGTTCTAATTTTTCTTTTTTAACCAGAATTTTTCCAATTAGAAATAAAATTGAAATTATAAAAGCACCACAAAAAATAATAAATAAGGATGTTGTAAAATAAAAATCCTTAAAAACAGCTACTTTCTTAAATAAGATATCAATTATTCCAAATCCCAATAAAACTAATATTGGATAAACCCAATTATCTGATTTACTCTTTGATTTTTTATTCAAGGTGAAAAATATAGCAGAAAATCCAATTATGAAACCAGTAATTTTCAATTGACTAAACGTTTCATTAAATAAGAAGTAAGAAGCAGTTAACGGAATAAATAACGATAATCGTTGGGCAATATCGGTTTTTACAATTCCGACTTCTTTAATAGATTTGGCTTGAATTAAAAATACAGTCGGTAATAAAATAGCCAATCCTATGAAAAGCGAATAAGGAATTGTTTTTTCTTGGAAAGTTAATTCAGGGTGGTAAGTAAAATAGGTGAGTAGTAAAGCTGAAAAATAATTAAACGTAATGATTTGAAATATATTCAATTGAAATCGTTTGGCTACTTTTAAAAATATCCCAACACTTACACTACAAATTACGCTTAAAATGACAAACCACATTGTTATTTAATTTTACACAATAGTACAAAAAAAGCACCTTAATTAAAAGATGCTTTTTTATAAAAGTTTAGATGAATTATTTTTTATTCTCAATCCATTTTCTTGCATTCACAAACGCTTCTAACCATGGAGAAACTTCATCTTTTTGTCCTCTTTCAGGATAATGTGCCCAGTTCCAAGGGAAAGTAGAACGCTCAATGTGTGGCATCATCACTAAATGTCTTCCAGTTATATCACACATCATGGCCGTGTTGAAATCAGAACCATTTGGATTGGCTGGATAACCTTCGTAAGCATATTTGGCTACAATGTTATATTTGTCTTCTGAATATGGTAATTTGAATTTTCCTTCACCATGTGAAATCCAAACCCCTAAAGTTGTTCCTTCTAAAGTGGATAACATTACCGAATTATTTTTCTGAACTGTTACCGAAGTAAATCCACTTTCGTGTTTGTTCGAAGTGTTGTGGTGCATTTTTCCGTGAACTTCGTGTTCTGGATTAATCAATTCTAATTCCATTAATAACTGACAACCATTACAGATTCCCACTGAAAGTGTGTCTTCACGTTTGTAGAAGTTTTTCAATGCGGTATTGGCTTTTTCGTTATATAAAAATGCTCCAGCCCAACCTTTAGCCGAACCTAAAACATCTGAATTCGAAAATCCCCCAACCGCTCCAATAAATTGAATATCTTCTAAAGTTTCTCTTCCCGAAATTAAATCGGTCATGTGTACATCTTTTACATCAAATCCAGCTAAGAACATTGCATTTGCCATTTCGCGTTCAGAATTACTTCCTTTTTCACGAATGATTGCTGCTTTTGGTCTTGGTTTTGAAGAATCAATTACAGGTAATTTTCCATCAAAATGCGATGGGAAAGTAAATTGTAATTTCTGATTTTTGTAATTATCAAAACGCGCTTGCGCCATTCCGTTTTTAGATTGTTTGGAATCTAAAAGGAAAGAAGTTTTGTACCAAGTATCTCTTAAAGTCGCAATACTAAAAGTTAAACTATCATCTCCGTTGATAACCGTAAATGCATCGCCATCGATAGCCGAACCAATTTTGAAAATTTCAATATTATGTTGTGCGAAAGTTGATTCCACTTCAGCATTTGCTTGGAAAACAACTCCGATATTCTCATTAAATAAGGCTTTAACCGTATCTTTTTCTCCTAATGAAGACAAGTCGATTAAGGCTCCTAATTTATCATCAGCAAAACACATTTCTAATAAAGTTGTGATAAAACCACCGCTTCCAATATCGTGTCCTGCTTTAATTTTTCTGTCT
This sequence comes from Flavobacterium sp. UBA6203, assembly GCA_002421645.1. The sequence goes on along the minus strand of DIST01000063.1, from coordinate 16,081 downwards.
TTGATTAAATCTTGTAAAACGTTGAATGCTTTTTTGAAGAATTCAGAGTTTTGAATCGTTGGAACATCTTTTCCAATTTTATTCAATACCTGAGCAAATGAACTTCCACCTAATTTAAACGAATCTTGCGATAAGTTAATGTAGTAGATATTTCCGCCATTTCTTTGTAAAACAGGTTCTACAACTTTCGTAATGTTTGAACAATTTCCAGCTGCTGAAATAATAACCGTTCCTGGCGCAATTACTTCATCATTTGGGTATTTTTGTTTCATAGAAAGCGAATCTTTTCCTGTTGGAATATTGATTCCCAATTCAATAGCAAAATCCGAACATCCTTTTACCGCCTCATATAAACGAGCGTCTTCACCTTCGTTTTTACAAGCCCACATCCAATTGGCAGATAAAGAAACCGATTGTAAACCATTTTTCATTGGTGCCCAAACGATATTTGATAACGCCTCAGCAATAGCCGTTCTAGAACCCGCAACAGGATTTACCAAAGCCGAAATAGGTGAGTGTCCAATAGAAGTCGCAATTCCCTCTTTTCCTTTGAAATCCAATGCCATAACTCCGACATTGTTTAAAGGTAATTGTAATGGACCCACACATTGTTGTTTTGCCACGCGTCCACCTACACAACGGTCTACTTTATTGGTTAACCAATCTTTACAAGCTACTGCTTCTAATTGTAAAACTTGATTTAAATAACTTGCTATATTTTCTTTAGAATATTCTAAATCTGAGTAATTTGTTGCAACGGTTTTATCCGTCATAATCGTTTTTGGCGAACTTCCGAAGAAATCTTCCAAAGCATAATCCATTGGTTTTACACCTGTAGATTTAGATTCGAATGTAAATCTGTGGTCGTTCGTAACATCACCTACTTGATACATTGGAGAACGTTCTCTGTCAGCAATTCTTTGTAAGGTTTCGATGTCTTTTTCACCTATAACCAATCCCATTCGTTCTTGTGATTCGTTTCCGATGATTTCTTTTGCAGAAAGAGTAGGGTCACCAACAGGTAATTTATCTAAATCGATTAATCCTCCCGTTTCTTCCACTAATTCTGAAAGACAGTTCAAATGTCCACCTGCACCATGATCGTGAATCGAAACAATCGGATTGTTATCGCTCTCTACCAAACCACGAATGGCGTTGGCAGCACGTTTTTGCATTTCTGGATTCGAACGTTGGATGGCATTTAATTCAATTCCTGAACCAAAAGCACCCGTATCTGCAGAAGAAACTGCAGCACCACCCATTCCAATTCTATAATTTTCACCCCCTAAAATAACGATTTTATCGCCTTCTTGTGGTTTCTTTTTAATCGCTTGATCTAATTTTCCGTAACCAATTCCACCTGCTTGCATGATGACTTTATCGTAACCAATTTTACGATTGTTTTCTTCGTGCTCGAAAGTTAAAATTGAACCCGTAATTAATGGTTGCCCGAATTTATTTCCAAAATCAGAAGCTCCGTTTGAGGCTTTAATTAAAATATCCATTGGCGTTTGGTACAACCAAGGTCTTTCAGCCATTCCGTTTTCCCAAGGACGTTCTTCTGCTAAACGAGAATATGAAGTCATGTAAACAGCAGTTCCAGCTAATGGTAACGAACCTTGTCCACCCGCTAAACGGTCACGAATTTCACCTCCAGAACCGGTTGCAGCTCCGTTGAATGGTTCTACGGTTGTTGGGAAGTTATGCGTTTCTGCTTTTAAAGAAAGAACCGAATCAAATTCCTTTTCTTGGTAGAAATCAGGTTTGTCAGCGCTTTTTGGTGCGAATTGTGTTACTTTCGGACCTTTTACAAAAGCTACGTTATCTTTATAGGCTGAAACAATATCGTTGGGATTTGTTTCGGATGTTTTCTTGATTAATTTGAATAAAGAAGTTGGTTTTTCTTCGCCATCAATCACAAAGGTTCCGTTGAAAATTTTATGACGACAGTGCTCTGAATTCGCTTGTGAGAAAGCAAAAATTTCAGAATCAGTTAATTTTCTTCCTAATTTAGTGGATAGATTATTCAAATAGTCCACTTCTTCTGGACTTAATGCTAAACCTTCTGATTTATTGTATGCGTCAATATCCTCAATATCTAAAATTGGTTCTGGTTGGATATTAATCGTATAAATGTCTTGATTTAATTCCGAGTACTTTTGCGACAGCATTGGATCGAAATTATTAAAATCGGCTGCTACTTTTTCAAATTCCTCAATACGAATGATACCTGAAATTCCCATGTTTTGAGTAATTTCTACAGCATTTGTACTCCAAGGCGTAATCATAGCGGCACGTGGTCCAACAAAAAAATCCGACAATACGGATTTTTCTATTTTATGTGCGTTGCCAAAAAGCCAATTTAATTTGTTGATGTCTTCTGATGAAATCTCGTTTTGCGTTTGAACCGCAAAAACCGTGTTGGATTGGTTTCCGAAGAAATGAATCATTGTATGTAGTTGTTTGTGTTGTTGTTTGAAAGTGCAAATTTATTCTAAAAAATAGAACAAACAAAATAATATATAGAGTCAGTTTAAATTAATCAAATGTGGTCCAATTATAAGCGCCCATATCAGTTGCACCGTTTCTTTGATTGTTTAATATGTCATTGAATGTAGAGTAAGTGTTATCTGCAGTTCCTTTTGCAGCTGAGTTTTCTCCTATAATCAATTTATTGTTTCTAGCATCTTTAAAATCAGGATTATTGTTAGTCGAACTTCTTGCAATTAAGCAAGTGTCAAATAAATTGATATTAGAAAAATCATAAAGTTCATTGTTGATAAATTGATTGCTAAAATCGGCAAACTTTATTAATGAGTGATCAAACTTATAATTAAAATTTTGATTTGTTTTTTCTAATATAATACCAAAATTACTTGAAGTATGAATAATGCAATTATTAAAATTTGCTTTTGATAATGTGGTAGGCGTATTGCCATTATTTTCATTGCTCAATAATACAGCGGATTGATTAGGTGATGGCCAATAATTTGCAAATGTACAATGTGTAAATTCATAACTTCCACCATAACTTCCTACAAATGAAATTTGTCCACAATTATTAATAACAACATTTCGACCTTCTATATTTCCATCTCGGGCTAAAATACCCACATTTGAACAATTGTAAATCTGTGTGTTTTCGATATTTAAAGTAGGAGTAGAAGTTTCATCGTTTCCAGTAACTAACATTCCAACAGTTGCATTTTTTATAGTTAAATTTTTAATTTGGTTGTTTGTGCTTCCAGCTGAAAACCAAATAGTTCCCCATTGTCCAGGGACCTCAGAAAAATCAGGTTCTAAACGATCGCCTTCAAAAATAACTTCATTTTCTAAAGCTTCTGTAGTTGAATGACTACCATTAACTTGAATAGATGCATTATTTGCAACAATTAATCCTGATTCGGCATGGAAATGTATTCTGGCTCCAGCATCTACAACAAGAGTTTTATTGGATGGGACAGCGGCATAACCATAAACAACATAAGGTTTGGTATTGTTCCAATGTAATTCGTTTCCATTTGCAGGATGGGTTTCTTCCAAAAATCTACCTCTTATCGAAATAGGATTTCCATCTCCATCGACACCCAAATTTAACTCATCATAAGTATAGGTTTCATCCGGATTTTGAACTCTTCCAGGATAAATAAAATACGCATCCTGAATTAGAGTAACCAATTCCACTTTTTGATGATTTGGATTGGTTTCATCTCCAAACAAAATTTTATCAGTATATAAAAAATCAGTTGGATTTGCATCGGCTACATCTGCTGTAACCGAAACGAAAATATACATACTATCTTTAGCCAAAATTTCAACATTTTCAAACACTTGACCCGCCATTCCATCTACCATTAAACGGTATTTTGATGCTGTTCCTTTTTTTAATCCAAGTGAAGGTATTGAAATATTTTTATCACTTCTATTGTATACTTTTAAGGTGTAAGTACTGGAGCCAATATTCGTAAAAACTGTGTCTAAATAAACCGTATCCTTTGAAAATTCTAAACCACCTGTTCTGGATTCAAATTCAAAATCGTTTCTACATGAGGTTAAAGAAACGGCAAATCCAACTAGTATAAAAAGTAATAAACGACGCATGAATAATGTAATTTTGGTAAATGTAAATATTAATTTTAAATCTATAAAATCAAAAATGGATTAAAATAACTATTAAAACGTTAAATCTGTTGAAATATTCTGTTCGGAATGCTTAATTTTACAAAAAATAAAGTTATGATGTTTGATAGAGAAAAAATGTTGCAATTGTGTAACGATTGGAGCAAAAATACTTTAATGAATACCTTAGAAATTGTTTACACCGATGCTGGTGAAGATTTCTTAACTGCTACAATGCCAGTAAATCCAAGAGTTCATCAACCGATGGGATTATTGCATGGTGGAGCTTCTGTTGCGCTTGCAGAAAGTGTAGGAAGTGCCGCTTCATTAATGTTTGTAAATCCAGAAAAGCAAGAAGTTCGTGGTATCGAAATTTCGGCAAATCACTTGAAAAGTAAGCGAGAAGGAATGGTTACAGCTACTGCTAAAATCATTCACAAAGGTGCAAGTTTGCATTTATGGGAAATTAGAATTGTAGATGAAGAAGGAAAGTTAATTTCGCTTTGTAAATTAACAAATATGGTGTTATCGAGACGACAATAATGCAAGTTTTTCAAGAAATAAATACACTTTTATCAAATCAAAATCCATTTGTTTGCTATGTAAAACCAAATGAAAACGTTTGGAATTTACTTGTACAACAGAATGATGAAATTATTGATTTTATCGGTCAAGCCGGATTTGTATTTATGCCATTTCATAAAGGAAATCAAGTAATAATTCCGTTTGAAGAAAATACCTTTTCACAAGGAAATCTTCAAAATTTAGAAAAGAAACCAACTGAAAATTTCACTTCTGAAAGCAATCAAAAAGAGGCTTTTGAAGATTTAGTTATCAAAGGAGTTTCGGCTATTCAACAAGGCGATTTCGATAAAGTAGTTTTATCTCGAAAAATAGTTTTAAAAGATCAAATTTCAATTATCGAAACCTTTCAGAGCTTGATTTCAACTTATCCAACGGCTTTTCGCTATTTGTTTTTTCATCCGAAAATTGGTTTATGGATGGGAGCAACGCCGGAACAATTGGTGAAAATCAATCAAAATCAGTTTGAAACCGTAGCTTTAGCAGGAACGCAATTGTATTCGGAAAATGTAATTTGGACTACAAAAGAAATCGAAGAACAACAATTTGTATCCGATTATATTGTAACTAAAGTAAAGGATAAAGTAAATAATCTTATTGTATCTGATGCTAAAACAGTTAAAGCAGGAAATTTAGTGCATATAAAATCGTTTATTTCGGGTGAATTAACTCCTGATTTTCAAGCGAATGATTTGATAAAAGCGTTACATCCAACACCAGCGGTTTGTGGTTTACCTAAAGAAAAAGCAATCGATTTTATTCTTAAAAATGAAGATTATAATCGAAAATTTTATGCTGGATTTTTGGGTGAATACAATAAAAACAATCAAACCGATTTATTCGTAAATTTACGCTGTTTAGAAGTAGAAAATGGTATTGTGAATATTTACGTTGGTTGTGGCATCACAAAAGACAGCAATCCTGAAAAAGAATTTATTGAAACAGAAAATAAATCCATGACGATGCGAAATGTTTTAGTTTCAAAATAAAATAGAAAACACATAGGCACATAGAAATTTTAAAAGGCATTTTATTTTAAATAGTCCGCATAGAATACTATGTAAACTCTGTTAAGTGAAACGACTAAAATAAACACGAAGAAAAGCTATGATTCTATGTGTTTAAAAAATATAAAAGTTTAAAAATGAAATTAGACATATTAGCTTTTGGAGCGCATCCAGATGATGTAGAATTAGGTTGTAGTGGCACGATTGCCAAAGAAGTTAGCCTTGGAAAGAAAGTCGGTATTATCGATTTAACTCGTGGTGAGTTAGGAACTCGTGGTTCAGTGGAAATTCGTAATTCGGAATCGGCTAAGGCTTCTGAGATTTTAGGAGTTGTGGTGCGTGAGAATTTAGATATGCGTGATGGTTTTTTCGTAAATGATGAAACACATCAATTGAAAGTAATTGAAATGATTCGCAAATTCCAACCTGAAATCGTGTTGTGCAACGCTATTACAGATAGGCACATTGACCACGGAAAAGGAAGTAAATTAGTTAGCGATGCTTGTTTTTTATCAGGATTGCGACAAATTAAAACCGAATTGAATGGCGAAGCGCAAGAAGCGTGGCGACCAAAAGTAGTCTACCATTACATCCAATGGCAAAATATTGAACCTGATTTTGTGGTAGATATTTCGGGATTTATGGATAAAAAAATGGATTCTGTGTTAGCTTATGGTTCGCAGTTTTATGATCCAAAATCTAACGAACCGGTTACGCCAATTGCCTCAAAAAACTTTTTAGACAGTGTAAAATATCGTGCATTAGACTTAGGAAGGCTAGTTGGAGTAGAGTATGCAGAAGGTTTTACAACCGAAAGATATTTGGCAGTCAATAGCTTAGGTGATTTGAAATAAAATAGTAGTAAAAAAGTAAAAAAAATCTTTGCAAGATAGAAGTAAACCCCTATATTTGCACTCGCAAAACAAATGGTGATTGTAGCTCAGTTGGTTAGAGCGTCGGATTGTGGTTCCGAAGGTCGCGGGTTCGAGACCCGTCTTTCACCCTTAACATTGGAAAGCTTCGAGGAAACTCGGAGCTTTTTTTATTGTATGTGTTGAAAAGTATCAAATAAAAAAAGCCTTGAATTTCTTCAAGGCTTTTTTTGTTTTTCATAGCAAAGTTTCCCAGTTCAATTAGAATACTAATTTCACTTTTAATTCGAATTCGTCGCTGATAGTTTTGTCTCCTAAGTTGTCGAAGAAACTTCCAGATCCGTATTGGATTCCGTATTTAGTTCTGTCAACTTTTAAAGAAGTTTCAGCAGCATTTTTTCCAACAGTTAAATCAAATTTGATTGATTCTGTTTTCCCTTTGATTGTTAAGTCAGCAGTTACAGCGTAAACACCATTTCCTTTTTCACCAAGAGATTTGATAACTAAAGTAGCCGTTGGGAATTTTTCAACACCAAAGAAATCGTCAGATTTTAAGTGACCATCTAAGTTTGCTTTTCCTTTTCCGTCTAAGTCAGTTGTATTAATTGTAGTCATGTCAACTGTAAAGTTTCCACCTACTAATTTTTTTCCTTTGAAAATTAAAGTTCCTTCTTTTAAAGTAATTGTACCTTCGTGAGAACCTGTTACTTTTTTACCAACCCAGTTGATAGTACTTTTTGAAGCATCTACTTTTTTACTTGTTTGTGCAGTAGTTGCAAATGATACGAAAGCTACAAGAGCTAAAGCGATTGATTTGAAATTTTTCATGTTTTGAATTGTTTTAAATGTTAATGGTTATAATTAAATAGTAGTAAATAATTCTTGTTTTGGTTTTCTAACTTTAGCATAGTGTTGCGTTTCGTCTTCTTCATGACGGTATCCAACAGCTGCTACTAATGAAGCGTTTAATCCTAATGCGTTTAATCCTAAAATTTCATTGTATTTTTCTGGTTCAAAACCTTCCATTGGTGTAACGTCGATTTTTAATTCAGCTGCAGCATTTAAAAGATTTCCTAAAGCTAAATACGTTTGTTTTGAAGTCCAAACTGCTTTTTGCTCCACTGGTAACGGAACAATTTTAGATTTCATAAAGTCTGAATATCCTTTTAAATCTTCAACAGATAAACCTCTTGTATCTGCAATGTTTTGAACATAAGCGTCAATATGACTTTCTTGAACATCTACAATGTTTGCAAATACTAATAGGTGAGAAGCCTCAACAATTTGTGATTGTCCCCAAGAAGCTGGTTGTAATTGCGCTCTAACCTCAGGATTTTCGATGATCAATACTTTGTATAACTGTAAACCATAAGAAGACGAACTCAATTGGATTGCATCTTTTAAAGTTTCTAAATCAGCTGCTGATATTTTTTTTGCAGCATCAAATTTTTTTGTAGCGTAACGCCATTTCTGATTTTCTATAAAATTTGTCATAGTAATTTTTGGGTTTTTAATTTCTAAATTTTTCAAGTAATTCGTTTAATAATTCTAATTCTGCAACGGTCAAATTTTGAGAAAAAGATTGTTCGTGTGCTTCAACTAATGGATCCAATTGCAATAATAGTTCCAAACCTTTCTCCGTAATGGTAATTTCCATTTTACGGCGATTTATGGGGCAAACTTCTCGAAGCACTAATTCTTTTAATAACAATTTGTCAACTAAACGTGTGGTGTTACTCGTTTTCGCAATCATGCGTTCTTGTATCATACACATATTAGCAGGCTTTCCTTTCTGACCTCTTAAGATGCGTAACACATTAAATTGTTCAGGGGAAAGGTCAAATGGCTTTAATATCTCATTAAACTTTTCCGAAACGACATTTTGAGTATACATTACATTCAGTAATGTTTTCTTCTCCATTGCCATAGGAGTATTAGGTTTTATGATTTCTTCTATTCTCATTTGATGTTGTAAAATTTGTATGTACAAATGTAGTAAATATTTTATTTGTATGTACAAATGTTTGATAAATTTTTGTTAAAGTTTTAAAATTGCATTTTTTGATAGTACTTTTGGAAAAAAAAGATACAATGACAAACTTAGATCAAAATACGTGGTGGAGCCAGTTTTCGCAGGATGAGAACGGTGTTATATTAGATGTTCGTACTGAAGATGAATTTAACGCAGGTTATATTCCAGGTGCGATTAATATTGATATCTATAAAGGACAAGGTTTTATCTATAGAGTAGAGGAGTTAGATAAATCGAAAAACTATTATGTGTATTGTGCCGCTGGTGTACGTAGTGCCAACGCTTGCAACGCCATGGAACAATTAGGTTTTGAAAATACTTTTAACTTACTAGGTGGTTTTTCTAATTGGGAAGGACCAACAGAATAAAGAAATCCGCTGAAGAGCGGATTTTTTTTTCTTTATATTTTAAAAATGGCGAGTAGCCATAAAAAGCTTAGATTTTAAAGTGTTGAGTTTTCTAGAAGTATCGATAAGTCAAGACCAAACCTTTTCAAATATAATTAAAATTTTAAATTAAAAACTTTTTTTTCTAAATTGATACCATACCTCGCCATTTCTTTAAACAGCTGTTCGCAGTAGAACTTTATTTATTACCAAAAAACGGAAGGACTTGTGAATTCTTTTTTTAGAGTATAAAAAGTTTTAGCAAATTCTTCACCTAGTTCGGTATAAGTAGTTGTCGTACTTTTTTCTTCCAAATTATATGATGAATTAGCCATATTATTTTCGTTTAAAATTTTCAATAAGTTTTTATTAGTATCAATTTCTTTAAATTTTTTTGTTCCAGAATCAAATTCTGAAACCATTTTTGCAAACTCTTGAATTAAATTATTATTCCACAAATTTAAATAACAATCTATGTGATTATATGATATATTATTTTCGGAATTTAATTTATCACACTTTTTAGCTATTTTTCTTAGCTCAGAACCTAAAGCTCGACTTTCTTTTAGATTTTGAGATAATATTTCGTTATTATTTTCAAGAATTTCAGTCGATTTTTTTAATTCTCTATTTTGTTTTATTTGTTCTGATAGTTTGGAAGTTGCAGCGTTTTTTTCGTTAGTTGCAACTTCAATACGTCCTCTCACATCAACTAATTGAAGTTCTAATTCATTTACTAATTTTCTTTCATTAATAAGGTCATTTGTTTTCTTTAAAAGTTGGTTTTCTAATTCTATTAAAACGTCTTTATTAGCGACTAATTTACTAGCAGCAATTTTATTTATGTTTGGTGTAATTCTATGCTCAACAAAATTTGCAAGAAATCTTGAGATTATTAACAATATATAGCCTAACAATATTAATACAAATGTTGTTGAAATATTTGTCCATAATTCATCATAAATATTTTTATCTTTAAAATGATTTTTAACAAATTCAAATTTGTCATTCATCATACAATCCTCATCAAAAATAAAAATACCGTAAACAAGATTCCAATTTCTTACGATCCAAACTGCAATAAGGGTTCCAAAAAATGGATTTGAAACTTTTGATTTCATATTTTCAATAAAGCTACTAACCGAATCCAATATCATAATGTTTTATTTATTTCTGTTTTTTTGAGGTATTACAGCCAACGGCTCTGCACTAGGTGAAGTGGTGCTTTTTCTCGAGTGTAGTTTTTGCGCCATTTTGCTTAGTGAATGTTATGTGCCTTTTCTATTAATAGTATTATCTTTCAATTCATTGCGATTTGTTATAGTATCGTATAACTGAATTGTGGGTTGATACTTGCTTGTATCTTTAATTGAATTATTTTTTTTATCATCAATATTTTTTTGACTTTTTTTCTGTTTCACAGGTTCAATAGACTCTAATAAAGATTTATCAATGGTTAGAACTCTATCCTTGAATTTTATCAAATATGAATTATCTGTAATGTATATGATTTTACATTTGAATGATTGCTTCTTGTCCAAATTTATTTCAAGCCTTTTAAACAAATCTGTCTTGTCAATATCCGCATAACAAATAAAATCTTTTACCTCACCACCCCCAAATCTGGCAGGAAATTTATCATAAACGCCATTGCCAAAAAGTGTAGCTAGAAGTAAAAATTGAATTACCAACATACCTATTTTTCCAAAATTATATTCACCATCACCAATTTGACCAATTATTACAATGGAACCAATACCTGTAACGATAATTATCATTTTCATAAAGCCAATGATGGGTAAAAAGATCGTAGAAGCAATGTGATATAAGACGAGCAGAGCGAGCATTATTAATATCCTTTTGATATGATTAACATTTCTAGCTGCTTCTGAAGTTAAATAGAAACTAGTCAAAGATAGAATGGAGAAACTTATCAAAATAATAATACTTTCGTTTGAGCTTAATGAGTGATTTTTAATAGTTATTACATCAAAGAAAAATGAATACCAAAGGACAATCCTTAATAGATCTAATGATTCCTGCCAATTTTTCGATAAATCATCTGTAGGGTTTTCTGAATTTGAAATAATTATCACAACAAGCGGGAGTAATAGTAGTAAGAACCCCATGCCTGCAATAAGATATTTAGAACTTAAGATGCTTTCATCAAAGAAGTCATACTTAGATAAATAAGAGTTTATTATTACAAATCCACATAAATAAGCAATTCCTCCAATTGAAGGAACAATCTTGAGCATATCTCCGAGCTTAGATAATGAGTTCTTAACATTTTCATTAGTCGTCATAATCTTATATTGTTTATTTTCAGCTTAATAGTATATAACTTCATCTCATACATATCTTTATTTTTAGGTAAATATGTTTTACAAACATCATATTTTTATATTTCCAAAAATACTAAAAAAATCTTACAATTTCACCCAACAAAAAATCCGCTTTTCAGCGGATTCTCTTATGTTAATCGTTTTAATTTATTTTTATCTAACAGTGTAATCTTCTTACCTGTTAACTCAATATAACCTGATTTATTTAACTCTGATAACAATCGAATACAACTTTCGGTAGCGGTGCCAATCATTCCAGCTAATTCTTCTCTTGATAATTGAATATGTAGCGTGCCATCTTCGTTTTTACCAAAGGTATCTTCTAAGTAAATTAAAGTTTCGGCTAATCGTTGGCGAACAGTTTTCTGTGCCATGTTGACCATGTGGTCATCGGCTCCTTTTAAATCTTCACAAATCGTTTTCATCACATTCATCGAAAACTGATTGTTCTGCGTAAAAAACTGCATAACTTCACTTCTCGGAATAAAACAAACTTCCATATCTTCTAAAGCTACAGCACTCAAATTAGCTGGTTCATCACTAATCATCGAGCGTTGCCCTAATAATTCGCCTGGTTTTACCAATTTTACAATTTGGTCTTTTCCGTTATCGCTAAGTTTTGAAAGCTTACAAACGCCATCTTTGATGCAATAAATACCATTAGTTACTTCTCCTTCTTCAAAGATAGGTTCCCCTTTTTTAATAGTGTACGAAGTTTTGCATTCGGCCATGCGAAGTAATTCATCTTTATTTAAGGCTTTTAATGAACTAAATTGCCTCACAATACACTGTTCGCATTTACTCATAATAAGATTTTGTTTAATGTGTTTACAAAATTACAAAAATGTATGACAATTATCATATTTTGATTTATATTTATAAAAGAACTTTGTCACAGGTAAAATGAGCAAATTATATGGACACAGAAAATTGTTTCCATTGTGGTAATGAAATTATTAAAAAAGACGAGATTGTATTTGACGAAAAGAAGTTTTGTTGCAATGGTTGTAAAACCGTGTACGAAATTTTTAGTCAAAACGACCTAACGTGTTATTATGATTTTCAGGCAGCACCCGGCGCCACTCCACAAGACATTCAGGGCAAATATGACTTTTTAGACAATGAAGAAATTGTTACTAAATTATTGGAATTCCAAGAGCGTACAACACATATTGTTTCACTCTATATTCCTCATATACACTGTAGTTCGTGTATTTGGATTCTGGAAAATCTACAAAAGCTTCAATCAGGAATAAGTACTTCGCAAGTTAATTTTGGCGAAAAGAAAGTCCGAATTACGTTTAATCCCGAACAAACTTCTTTAAAAGATATCGTCTATTTATTGAGTTCGATTGGTTACGAACCTTATATTTCTTTAGAAAATTTTGATGAAGGCAAGAAAAAAATCGACCGAACCTTAATTTATAAAATAGGAGTAGCGTTTTTCTGTTTTGGAAATATCATGCTGCTTTCGTTTCCCGAATATTTTGAAGTAGAAGAATATTGGATTGATCAATACCGCGGTTTTTTCCGTTGGTTGATTTTCGGATTATCGCTTCCAACGTTTATTTATTCCGCTTCTGGTTATTATGTTTCCGCTTGGAAAAGCATGAAATCAGGATTATTAAATATTGATATTCCAATTGCTTTAGGAATCGTGGTAATGTTTGTAAGAAGTACAGTTGACATAGTTTTCGATTACGGACAAGGTTTCTTCGATAGTATGGCAGGATTGATTTTCTTTATGTTATTAGGAAAGTTATTTCAGAAGAAAACATACGATTTCCTTTCGTTTGAACGTGATTATAAATCGTATTTTCCAATTGCAATTACGAAGGTTTTACCAAATGGAGATGAAGAATCGGTTCAAGTATATGATATCCAAAAAGGAGACAGGTTATTAATTCGAAATCAAGAATTAATTCCGGTAGATGGGATTTTAATTTCCGAAAAAGCCTCTATCGATTACAGTTTCGTAACAGGTGAAGCCGTTCCAATTGAGAAAAAATCAGGTGATAAAGTCTTCGCAGGCGGAAAACAAATGGGGAAAGTCATCGAAATGGAAGTGTTATTTTCGGTTTCTCAAAGTTATTTAACCCAATTATGGAGTAACGATGTTTTCCAAAAAAGAGTAGAACAACAACATAAAAACATTACAGATAGAATCAGTCGATACTTCACGCCAGCTTTATTAACCTTGGCTATAGTTTCCTTTCTATATTGGATATTTATTGATGTTACTACGGCATTTAATGTTTTCACTGCGATTTTGATTGTGGCGTGTCCGTGTGCATTGGCATTAACGGCTCCGTTTACATTAGGAAATGTATTGCGAATTCTAGGCAAGCGAAAATTATATTTGAAGAATGCTTTAGTTGTAGAACAATTAGCCAAAGTAGATACGATTGTTTTCGATAAAACAGGTACGATTACAACCAATAAAAAAACAGCTATTACTTATGAAGGAACGGAATTAAACGCTTCCGAATTAAGATTATTGAAAAACGTTTTGCGTGGTTCGAATCATCCTTTGAGTAGAAGATTGTATGAATTTATTCCAAATCAAGAAAAAGTAGAAACTACAAGTTTTGAAGAAATCATTGGGAAAGGAATTTTCGCAGAAATTGAAGGAAATACTATAAAATTAGGTTCGTCTCAATTCCTAAAAACCATGACCGAAAACACTCATAAGAAAACCAAAGTGCATGTGGAAATTAATGGTGTTTACAAAGGAAGTTACGTCTTCAATAATCAATACAGAAAAGGATTAGAAGAATTGTTTGCTGATTTAGCCAAACATTACAATTTGGTTGTTTTATCAGGAGATAATGATGGTGAAAAGAGAATTTTAGAGAAAATGTTGCCTTCGAAAACGACTTTAGTTTTCAATCAAAAACCTGAACAAAAACTACAATACATTGAACAATTACAAAAAGAAGGCAAAAATGTAATGATGGTAGGGGATGGGTTAAACGATGCTGGTGCTTTGGCTCAAAGTAACTTAGGATTATCTATTTCTGAAAATGTAAATGTGTTCTCTCCCGCGTGTGATGGGATTTTAGATGCAACACAATTCGATAAAATCGCCTTTTTTATGCAATATTCTAAGAATGCAATGAAGACGATTTATATGAGTTTTGGACTTTCTTTATTATATAATGTTGTAGGACTAAGTTATGCCGTAACTGGAGCTTTAGACCCTATTGTAGCAGCTATTATAATGCCGCTCAGCACAATAACAATTGTAAGTTTTGTAACAATTCTTACAAATTTGTATTCAGGTAAGAAATAAATTGATTAAATTTAAGAAAATTTTAATACATGATAAAAGTCATGTTTTATAAAAACGAGTGGAAGTAACTTTGTTAACACAATTTAAGGTATGAGTGTCATTTATTTATTAATCTCAATTAGTATAATAGTTGCTATAGCATTTTTGATTGCTTTCATTAAAGCAGTTAAAAGTGGTCAATATGATGACGATTATACACCATCAGTCAGAATGTTATTTGACGATGAAGTAGTGAAAAAAGAAAATCCTAACAAATTAATACAAACAGAAAAACAAAAATCAATCTAATTATGGAGAAGCAACAATTTTATTACGACAACAAAATTGTAAGGAATTTCCTCTACGCTAGTATAGTCTTTGGTGTAGTGGGGATGTTAGTGGGGCTTATTTTAGCTTTCCTATTTTTGTTTCCAAACTTAACCAGCGGCATATCGTTTTTAAGTTTCGGACGCTTAAGACCTTTACACACCAATGCAGTTATTTTTGCCTTCGTTGGAAACGCAATGTTTGCAGGTATTTATTACTCAATGCAGCGTTTATTAAAAGCAAGAATGTTTAGCGACCTTTTGAGTAAAATTCATTTTTGGGGTTGGCAGTTAATTATAGTAGCTGCAGCCATCACTTTACCATTAGGTTATTCCACTTCTAAAGAATATGCCGAATTAGAATGGCCAATCGATATTGCAATTGCTCTTATTTGGGTAGTTTTTGGTATCAACATGATTGGAACCATTATTAAAAGAAGAGAACGTCATATTTATGTAGCTATTTGGTTTTACATTGCAACATTTGTAACAGTTGCGGTACTTCACATCTTTAACAGTTTAGAACTACCTGTTTCGTTATCAGGAATGAAATCATATTCAATTTATGCAGGTGTTCAAGATGCTTTAGTACAATGGTGGTACGGACACAATGCGGTAGCATTCTTCTTAACTACACCATTTTTAGGAATGATGTATTACTTCGTACCTAAAGTAGCAAATCGTCCTGTATATTCTTATAGATTATCAATTATTCACTTTTGGTCGTTAATCTTCATTTATATTTGGGCTGGACCTCACCACTTATTATATACTGCTTTACCTGATTGGGCTCAAAATCTTGGAGTTGTTTTCTCTATAATGCTACTTGCACCATCTTGGGGAGGTATGATTAATGGTTTATTAACCTTAAGAGGTGTTTGGGATAAAGTACGTACTGATGCGGTATTGAAATTCTTCGTAGTAGCCATTACAGGTTATGGTATGGCAACTTTTGAAGGACCAATGTTATCATTGAAAAACGTTAACGCAATTGCGCACTTTACAGACTGGATTATTGCACACGTTCACGTTGGTGCTTTAGCTTGGAATGGTTTCTTATCATTTGGTATGATCTATTGGTTAATTCCAAGAATGACAAAAACAAAATTATTCTCTGAAAAATTAGCGAATTTCCATTTCT
>DIST01000054.1 GCA_002421645.1 Flavobacterium sp. UBA6203 | reverse complement strand
TCATCAATGTTTTCCAATTTTAAAATTTCCAACCATCCAATTAAAGAAGACAAAGGTGTTCCTATTTGATGTGCTGTTTCTTTTGCCATTCCAGCCCAAAGTTTATTTTGTGTCGCCATTTTGGTTGCGCGATAAAAATTATAGACAACAGCACCAAATAAAATTATAATCAACAATAAAGCAACAGGATAATATTTCAATTTGTTTAATAAAGGGGAATTCCCATAATAGACTAACTGATAACTTTTCTCAGAAAGTTGCATTTTTATGGGTTGGTTGTCGTTTTTAATTGAGTTAAAATATTTTTTTAACGCTGCAGTGTCATTTGCAATAGCTTCATCAATATTGTTGTGACTTATAATGGAATCTTTGCTATCCGTAACAATCATTGGGATTGTAGTATTGTTTTGGATAATTTGAAAGGGTAATTCAATATCTGTAAATTCATTGGCATTAGCTAAAGTTTTTTGAGCACTTGCCCAAAACTCCATTTTTGCTCGTTCTTCGTTTTTGAAAATCTGAAAAAAGTTATAGGTATTCCAAAGTATTAAAACTACAATGAAAAAAGAAGCTATTATAATAAACCAACGCGTAAGATTTCGCCTTTCTGAAAACTGCATGTATTCGTATTTGAAGTAAAAATACTAAAATCCTTTTTAATTTGATGTTTATTCTTGTATTTGCTTTTGATTTTTGCTCTTGAAATTGACTTTGTTCTTGTTATCTTTGTAAAAAAGTTTCAACATGTTAAGCATCGATCCAAAAGAAATAGCGCCAGCAAAATTACAAGGCTATTTGCAAAGTGCCGTAGCACCAAGACCTATCGCTTTTGCAAGTACTTTAGATAGTAATGGAAATCCAAATTTATCGCCATTCAGTTTTTTTAATGTATTTAGCTCAAATCCACCAATTTTAATTTTTTCACCATCAAGACGTGTTCGCGATAATACAGTTAAACATACTTTAATTAATGCTCAAAGTACAAAAGAAGTAGTCGTTAATGTGGTGAATTATGATATTGTAGAGCAGATGTCCTTATCAAGTACCGAATATCCAGACGGTGTAAATGAGTTTGAAAAGGCCGGATTTACAATGCTAAAATCAGATAAAGTAAAACCTTTTCGTGTAGCAGAAAGTCCGGTGCAATTTGAATGTAAGATTAATGATGTGATTGCATTAGGTGATCAAGGAGGAGCAGGTAATTTAGTTATTTGTGAAGTAGTGAAAATTCATATCAACGAAGCTATTTTAGATGCAAACGGAATGATAGATCAATACAAAATCGACTTAGTTGCCCGAATGGGAGCTAATTGGTACAGTCGTTCAAATGTAGGCATGTTTGAAGTGGAAAAACCGCTAACTACTTTAGGAATTGGAGTTGATAGTATTCCAGATTTTATTAAAGAAAGTGATTATTTTACAGGAAATGATTTAGCAAGATTAGGGAATATAGAAAATATCCCAACCGAAGAAGAAATTGCTATATTTGTAAAAGAAAATTTTGAAGTCAAAGCCGTTTTAAGTGCTGATGATTTGGATACAAAATTTCAAAAAGCAAAAGAGTATGTAGATAATGGAAGAGCCGTTGATGCTTGGAAATTGTTATTAGCAAAAAAATAAATTTTAGTATTATGGAAGTTTTAGGAAGAGTAAAAGTTATCAATCCAGTTCAACAAGTAAGTGCATCTTTTAAAAAGAGAGAACTTGTTGTTACTACAGAGGAGCAATATCCACAACATATTTTAATCGAGTTTACGCAAGACAAAACCGATTTGTTAAATAATTATAATGTTGGTGAACAAGTTAAAGTTTCTATCAATTTAAGAGGTAGAGAATGGGTAAATCCACAAGGAGAAACTAAATATTTTAATTCTATACAAGGTTGGAGAATTGAAAAAGCACAAGCAGAAGTTCCTTCAGCAGCATCGGCACCTCAAATGCCACCAATGCCACCAGCAGCAGCTTTTGAACCAGCAACCAACTTTAACGAAGAAGAACACGACGATTTGCCTTTCTAAAAGTTAGAAGTCGGAAGATGGAAGTCAGAAGTTTAAGTAATACTTGAATTTCTGACTTTTTTATTGAACTTGAAATTTTTTAACATATAAGTCATATAAGTTTTTAAAGTCGAATATTCCATATTAATAAAGTTCATTTAAGATTTTTAAAATTATTTTAATTTCTTAAATCTGTGTTCCTAAATTTGATCTTATCTCGAATCTTTAATTTTGAATTTGTAATTGAACTTGAATTTGATTTTTGAATAATGTACTATTTAACCAAAGAACTTTTCTTTCCACCAGTTGAAACCGCTTCTCCAGAAGGAATTGTTACAGTAGGAGGTGATTTATCTCCAGAGCGATTGGTGTTAGCTTATAATTCAGGAATATTTCCTTGGTTTGAAGATGATGAACCTATTTTATGGTGGAGTCCGCCAGAGCGAATGGTTTTGTTTTTCGAAGACTTAAAGATTTCAAAAAGTATGCGAAATATCATCAATCAAAGAAAGTTCAAAGTTACTTTTAATACTGCCTTCAGAGAAGTAATCCTAAATTGTAAAAAGATATCCAGAAAAGATCAACCTGGTACTTGGATTACCGATAATATGGTGGAGGCGTATTGCAAACTACACGAATTAGGCATAGCAAAAAGTGTTGAGGTTTGGCAAGATGATGAATTAGTAGGCGGTTTATATGGCGTTGATTTAGGTCATATTTTTTGTGGTGAAAGTATGTTTTCTAAAGTTTCAAATGCCAGTAAAATGGCTTTCATCGCTTTGGCGAAACAATTAGAAATGGCTAATTATCGCTTGTTAGATTGCCAAGTGTATAATGATCATTTGGCTAGTTTAGGCTGTGTAGAAATTGAAAGAGAAGATTTTTTGATGGTGTTAAGAGGTTAATCATATTGTCTTTTTGTTGAATCTAATTCTGTAGGTCCTCAGTAGATTTTCAAGTTTTCTATGTGAAATGTTTAGTTCATCTATATCGATTTGCTCATATTCATTATTATCATACCAATAGAAAAGATATGTTTTTTCTGATTTTCCAGAACCTTCTGTAATTACTTCTTCATTCTTAATTTCTGACCAATTCTTAAATCCAATATTTCTTGAAGAAATTCCTTTATCATTAATGGTTATAATAGGTTCTTTATATGATGCTTTTTTATATCCTAAAAAGCCAGAATAAACACCAATTAAAATTATTATTGTACCTAAAACTAAATTTTTAATTTCAATATTACCATTGAAATTGATATAACTCCCTAGAAAGATTACTACTATTGCAATAATGAGTTGGATACTGTAATCAAATTTCGAATAATATATTTTTGTTATTGGTGGTACAGAATAGTCCTCTTTGTATACATCTTCTAATGCAAATTTCTCTTGAATTTTTTTTAGTTTTATTTTCTCATTTTTTGTTCTTATCTCTGTTTTTTCGAAGATATGATTATCGCTCCAAATTAGTTTTGCCTCAACAGCTCTTTTTTTTAATTCGTGTACATTTCTAACATTTTCAAATGCCCAAATTCTCCACTTTGTAATCAAATAACTCCAAATGAGCCATGAAAATAAAAAGCCACAACCTGAAGCTACTAATATTCCCCATTCAGGAATGATATTTTGATATGATAAATACCAAGATAATGATGGAAATCCAAATAAGACAATAAATACTGGTAGATTTACCATCAATTGCCCTCTTTTTATCGCATTATTGACACTTATGTCTTTATTCATCTTTTTATTCTTTCAATTTTGGTAACGTTCTCACATACAATTCTTCTACTTTTTTTCTAGCCCAATCCGTTTTTCTTAAGAATTTTAGACTTGAATTTACAGATGGATTTTCCTTAAAACATTTAATATTTATAAGTTCTGCTAAAGTGTCAAATCCATAAAAATCTACTAATTGTTCTACAATAGTTTTCAAAGTTTTTCCGTGAAGTGGGTCGTTGCTCATAATTTTATTTTCTTGTCCAACAATCCATTACATGATCATTTACCATTCCAGTTGCTTGCATGTGAGCGTACACAACCGTAGAGCCGACAAATTTAAAGCCACGTTTTTTCAAATCTTTGCTTAAAGCATCTGAAATAGGAGTAGTGGCTGGTACATCTTTTAATGTTTTAGGTTTGTTGTCAATCGGTTTTCCATCAACAAATCCCCAAATGTATTTTGAAAAAGACCCAAATTCTTCCTGTACTTTTAAAAACGCTATTGCATTGGTAACTGTAGCCTTAATCTTTAATTTGTTTCGAATAATTCCTGTATCTTCTGCTAATTCCGCCATTTTATCTTCTGAATAATTGGCTACTTTTATCAAATCAAAATTGTCAAATGCTTTTTTGAAGTTTTCTCTTTTTGCTAAAACCGTATACCAACTCAATCCCGCCTGAAACGTTTCCAAAACTAAAAATTCGAAAATAGTGGCATCGTCATAAACAGGTTTCCCCCATTCGTTATCATGATAATTACGGTACAAATCGTCTTTTTCGCACCAAGCGCAACGGTTTTTATTTTCCATCTTTTGCTAAGTATTTTTCAATTAAATAATGCCCTAAATAAATTAATGGAGTCAATCCAATAGCAATTAATAGTTTTACTGTATAGCCTGTTAATGCGGATGCTATAAACATTTTAGTGTCGATTTTTCCAGGTAACCAAAAGGCAATCCCTAAGACAATGAAACTGTCAAAAAGTTGTGAAATTACGGTTGAACCTGTACTTCTCAACCAAATCATTTTTTTTCCTGTTCGGTTTTTTACAAAGTGGAAAATAGTAACATCAATTAATTGAGATACTAAAAAAGCCGTGATACTTCCCACAATAATCCACATACTTTGCCCGAACACAGCTGTAAATTGTTCATCCGTAATTAAACCATCGCCTTTAACGGCAGGAATTTGTAGTCCAATTAATAATAGGAAAAATGTATAAGCAATTAATCCGGCTGTAATAAATGATAACTTTTTTACTCCTTTTTCACCAAAATATTCATTGATTAAGTCGGTTGTAATGAAGACTATGGGCCAAGGTAAAATTCCTAAGCTCATTACAACATCTCCAATGTAAATCAATTTTCCACCTATTAATTCGGCAACTAGAGCATTGGTAATAAATATTCCAGCAAGAATTACATAAATAATATCTTTTCGTCTTTGAAACATAGCAATTGTTTTACCAAAAGTAGAGAATTATATTGCAAAAAAAAACTTCAACCCGAAGATTGAAGTTTTTATATAATTGGTTTTAGAAAATTATCCTAAAGCAACTCTTCTGAATCCAGTTACAGTTAAGTTAGCATCTACAGATTTGATGTAGTTAGCAACACTCATAGAACTGTCTTTAATGAAATCTTGGTTTACTAAAGTATTGTCTTTGTAGAAACGTTGGATTTTTCCTTTAGAAATGTTGTCTAACATTGCTTCTGGTTTACCTTCAGCTCTTAATTGCTCTTTAGCGATTTCGATTTCTTTTTCAATGATTGCAGCATCAACACCAGCTTCGTTTAAAGCAATTGGGTTCATAGCAGCAGCTTGCATTGCAACGTTTTTAGCAGCTTCGTCAGCACCAGCAACGTTAGCAGATAACGCAACTAAAGTAGCAATTTTACCAGCGTGGATGTAAGAACCAACATAAGCACCTTCTAATCTTTCGAAAGCACCGATTTCGATTTTCTCACCGATAACACCAGTTTGCTCGATTAATTTCTCAGCAACAGTGATTCCGTTGAAATCAGAAGCTAATAATTCTTCTTTAGTAGCATAGTTTAAAGCTTGGTTAGCTAAATCATTTGCTAATTTAACGAAAGATTCGTTTTTACCTACGAAGTCAGTTTCACAGTTTAATGTGATTGCAACTCCAGCAGTGTTGTCAGCATTGATAACAGCAACAGCAGCTCCTTCAGTAGATTCTCTATCTGAACGGTTAGCAGCTACTTTTTGACCTTTTTTTCTTAAGTTTTCGATAGCTAAATCGAAATCTCCTTCTGCCTCCACTAATGCTTTTTTACAATCCATCATTCCAGCACCAGTGATAGTTCTTAATTTATTTACGTCTGCAGCAGTAATATTTGCCATTTTGTATTTTTTTTATTTGTTGTTTATAAAAGTAAAAATTCCAATTACTAAATCCCAAATTCCAATTTTACTAAATTGCTAACGAAAAGTTAGAACAAGTTTGGAATTT
>DIST01000021.1 GCA_002421645.1 Flavobacterium sp. UBA6203 | reverse complement strand
TAGTTGAAGGCGCATCAATCATTACGTCTCTTCCTGAGTTGTTTTTAGGGAAAGCAATAAAATCACGAATGGTTTCTTGTCCACCTAAAATAGAAACTAATCTATCCAATCCGAAAGCTAAACCTCCGTGTGGTGGTGCTCCAAATTCAAAAGCACTCATTAAGAAACCAAATTGTGCTTGTGCTTCTTCTTTGCTAAATCCTAACAAATCAAACATTCTTGATTGTAATTCTCTGTCGTGAATACGAATAGAACCTCCACCAATTTCGTTTCCGTTTAATACCATATCATAAGCATTAGCGCGAACTTTTCCTGGTTCGGTTTCAATTAATGCCATGTCTTCTGGTTTTGGAGACGTAAACGGGTGGTGCATCGCGTGGTATCTTCCGCTTTCTTCATCCCATTCTAATAATGGGAAATCAACTACCCATAATGGAGCAAATTCATCTGATTTTCTCAAACCTAAACGAGTAGCAACTTCCATTCTTAAAGCAGATAATTGCGTTCTTACTTTATTTGCATTACCCGATAAAATTAAAATTAAATCACCTGGTTTTGCATTGGTAATTTCAGCCCATTTTTTTAAATCATCTTGATCGTAGAATTTATCTACTGATGATTTAAAAGTTCCATCTTCTTCACATTTTACATATACCATTCCCGAAGCTCCAACTTGAGGGCGTTTTACCCAATCAATTAAAGCATCTATTTCTTTTCTCGTATAAGAAGCACAGCCTGGTGCAGCGATTCCGACTACTAATTCAGCTGAATTGAATACTGGAAAATCTTTATGTTGAGCTACAGCATTTAACTCACCAAATTTCATTTCAAAACGAATGTCTGGTTTGTCATTACCGTAGGTTTTCATTGCGTAATCGTAAGTAATTCTTGGGAATTTGTCTACTTCAATTCCTTTGATTTCTTTTAGTAAATGACGTGTTAAACCTTCAAACATATTCAAAATGTCTTCTTGTTCTACGAATGCCATTTCACAGTCGATTTGTGTAAATTCTGGTTGGCGGTCAGCACGTAAATCTTCATCGCGGAAACATTTCACAATTTGGAAATATTTATCCATTCCACCTACCATCAACAACTGTTTGAATGTTTGTGGCGATTGTGGAAGTGCATAAAACTGCCCTTCGTTCATTCTACTTGGTACAACGAAATCACGCGCACCTTCTGGAGTAGATTTGATTAAATAAGGTGTTTCTACATCGCAAAAACCTTGATCAGAAAGGTATTTTCTAACTTCCATCGATACTTTATGACGGAACAATAAGTTATTTTTGACCGGATTTCTTCTAATATCTAAGTAACGGTATTTCATACGAATGTCTTCACCACCATCAGTTTCGTCTTCGATAGTAAATGGAGGCAATTGTGCTTCGTTTAAAATTGTTAGTTCGGTAACTAAAATTTCAATTTCACCCGTTGCCATATTTGGGTTTTTTGATTCGCGCTCAATAACAGTTCCTTTTACTTGAATAACAAATTCTCTTCCAAGCGATTTTGCTTTTTCAAAAACGTTTTTGTCGGTTCTTTGTTCGTCGAAGATTAATTGGGTAATACCATAACGGTCACGTAAATCGACCCAAATCATAAAACCTTTATCTCTCGATTTTTGAACCCAACCTGCAAGGGTAACTTCTGTATTGATGTGTGAAGCATTTAATTCACCACAGTTATGACTTCTGTACATTTCTTGAAATTTTTTGCAAATGTAGTAACAAATATTAATTTTATTCGTTTAATTTTAATAGATTTGATACAATAAATAACACTTTTAAAACATGAAAAAAGCATTCTTTTTGTTTTTTGTAGCAATTTTTTCTGGATTTGCTCAAAATACAACCAATACCGTTTCATTAAACGTAAAAATTACCAATAGATTTTCAGATACGATTACCATTTCTTCTGGAAGAACTTTCAAACAAAAAGTTGGAATTAATAAAAAAGGGGAATTTCAAACCACTTTTGAAGCTTCAAAAGATGGAGGCTTATACCGTTTGAATGATGGAAACGAAGGAACAACAATGTTTTTGAAAAACGGTTATGATTTA
Organism: Flavobacterium sp. UBA6203; assembly: GCA_002421645.1. The sequence continues at coordinate 3,630 of DIST01000021.1, read as the reverse complement.
ACTTTAACTTTAGATACTAAAGATTTTGATGAAACTATTGTTTACAAAGGAAAAGGTGCTAATGAAAACAATTATTTAGCCCAAAAAGCTTTATCAGATGAAAAGTTTGAAATGGATTTAGAGGTTTTATTTGATGCTGATGAAGCTACATTTAAAGAGGAATTGTCAAAAAAGAAAGCGAATGATTTAAAAATGATTGACGGAAAAGGTTTAGATGAAACTTTGGTTAACATGTTACGCCCTTCTTTTGAACAAGAAGAAAAATTCTTATTGGATTATTATAAACAAAAAGTAGCCGCTAAGAAAATGGAAGGTGTTGTTTCACCATCTTTTGACTATGAAAACCACAAAGGTGGAAAAACTAAATTAGAAGATTTAAGAGGAAAATATGTGTATATTGATGTTTGGGCAACTTGGTGCGGACCATGTTTGGCTGAGATTCCTCACTTAAAGAAAGTAGAAGAAAAATATCACGGAAAAAACATTGAGTTTGTAAGTATTTCTGTAGATACCGATAAAGATCACGAAAAATGGAAAAAAATGGTGGTTTCTAAAGAATTAGGTGGTATCCAATTGTTTGCTGATAAAAACTGGACGTCAGATTTTATCAAAGCTTTCGGAATTAACGCAATACCAAGATTTATTTTAATTGGACCTGATGGAAAAGTGATTAAAGCAGATGCAGCGCGTCCTTCTTCAGTAGCTTTAATTGAATTATTAGATAGTTTAGTGAAGTAAAATAAAATCTAATGAAAATAACTTCTTTTATAATTATATTCATTTCTCAAGTTTTAGTTTGCCAAAACACTAAGAGTAAAATTAATTTTACTGCCAAAATAGAAAACAGAAATTCAGACACTTTGACTATCTTTAATTTACAAGATGAAATTATTTCAAAAATTGTAAATACAAATGGTGTTTTTAAAGATGCTTTCGAATCAAATACAGAAATTCATGTTTTATTTGATGGTAAATTAGCTTTCCCTCTTTTTTTAGAAGAAAATGGTACTTCAGAAGTTAGTTTTGACGCAAATAATATAGAAGAAAGCTTGGTTTTTAAAGGTGGAGGTTCTAAAGAAAGTTATTATTTAAAATATAAAAGAATTTCTGATTTTGAATTTGAAAAAATAAAAGTTGATTTATTAAATAAAAATAAAATAGATTTTGAAAATGCAATTCAAGAAAAACTTACAAAAGAATTGGAAGATTTGGAGAGTAAATATTTTCATCACTATTTTGTTGATCTAGTTAAAGGGAAAATTATCAGTGATATTGAAATTATCAAGAAGGATTTTTACAGAAAACTTTTACTAGAAAACTTGATTGGAAATATTTCACCAACATTTGACTATGAAAACCACAAAGGTGGAAAAACTAAGTTAGAAGATTTAAGAGGAAAATATGTGTATATTGATGTTTGGGCAACTTGGTGCGGACCATGTTTGGCTGAGATTCCTCACTTAAAGAAAGTAGAAGAAAAATATCACGGGAAAAACATTGAGTTTGTAAGTATTTCTGTAGATACCGATAAAGATCACGAAAAATGGAAAAAAATGGTGGTTTCTAAAGAATTAGGTGGTATCCAATTATTTGCTGATAATAACAGAAACTCAGATTTTATTAAAGCATACGATATTAATATAATACCAAGATTTATTTTAATTGGACCTGATGGGAAAGTTATAAAAGCTGATGCACCAAGACCTTCATCAGCCTCATTGATAGAATTATTAGATGGTTTAGTGAAATAATCTAACATATATTCATATTTAATTTAATTTAAAGCCAATACATTACGTATTGGCTTTTTCAATGTTAAGTTTTTACACAATGTTACCAAATTGTTAAGTAAAAGTTTTTTTATTGTAAATTATATTTTATATTTGTTACTGTAATGTTAACCTAAAAAAGAAAAGAGTATGAAAAAAGTAGCAATTGCAGTAGTATTATTGGTTTCGAGTTTGTCATTTGCACAAGAAGTAAAACCAAAATTAGAAGTGGTTGACCAAATGGTAAAAGCAACATATTATTATGATAACGGACAAGTAAAACAAGAAGGGTATTACTTAGACGGAAAGTTACATGGAAAATGGGTTGCATTTAATGAAGATGGTTCAAAACAATCTATGGGAGAATATAATAACGGAGCTAAATCAGGAAAATGGTTTTTTTGGAGTGAAGACTCTTTAAGCGAAGTTGATTTTTCAGATAGTAGAATAGCTGAAGTAAAAAAATGGTCAAAAGACGTTTTAGTTAAAAACTAATTCAAGTTAAAGTATAAAAAAAGTCCCGATTAAATCGGGACTTTTTTGTTTTTATTGTCTCGTCCTGAAATAAGTTGACATTAAATCGACTTATTATGAATAGATCAGAAAACAAACCAGAAAAGCGTAGTCAACGTGATTATAATTTAGGCTTTAAATTAGCTGTTATTTCACAAGTAGAAAAAGGCGAATTAACTTATAAGCAAGCTCAAAAGAAGTATGGAATTCAGGGTAGAAGTACTGTTTTGGTTTGGTTAAGAAAATTTGGTACTTTAGATTGGAGTAAACCCAACCTTTTGTTTATGGCTAAATCTAAAGAAACCCCAGCGCAAGTCATTAAGAGATTAGAGAAAGAATTAGCTGATGAAAAGTTAAAGAATAGTGTTCTTAATACTATGATTGATATTTCAGATAGTCAATATGGCACTCAAATTAGAAAAAAGTTTTCTCCCAAACTATCCGACGCATCCAACAAGAACAAGGCATAAGTATGTCCAGAACTTGTAGATTGTTTGGGATAAGCCGACAATCCATTTATCAGCAGGAAGCACGTTGTTTAGAACGAGAGAAAGAGTTGTTAACAGTAAGACAGCTAGTTGAAAAACAAAGAAGATTAATGCCTCGTTTAGGTGCAAGAAAACTTTATTTTTTACTAGAACAATCTTTTGTTGAAAATGGAATTAAAATCGGAAGAGATGCATTTTTTGCTTATTTAAAAAGAGAACAAATGCTAGTTAAACCTATGAAAAATTACACCAAAACTACCTTTTCTAAACACTGGTTACGTAAATATCCTAATTTATTTAAAGATATTGATGTCAACAGAACGGAACAAGTTTTTGTTAGTGATATAACTTATATAAAATCTAATGAACGAACTCATTATCTTTCGTTAGTAACAGATGTTTTTAGTAGAAAAATAGTTGGTTATCACTTAAGTGATGACATGAGTGCAGAAAACGTGGTTAAAGCATTGAAAATGGCTGTGAAAAACAGAAAAACAAACCTTCAATTAATACACCACTCGGACAGAGGTTTGCAATATTGTTCTCAAATTTATCAAAATGAATTAAATAAAAATAATATTATTGCTTCTATGACTGATGGTTATGACTGTTATCAAAATGCTTTGGCAGAAAGGATAAATGGTATTTTAAAACAGGAATTCCTTATTTATAAATGTAAATCAGGGAATGAACTTAATCAGTTAATTAAAGAATCCGTAGAATGTTATAACACTAAAAGACCTCATTTGAGTTTAAATATGAAAACACCTAACTTTGTATACGAAAAAACCAGTGAAGTTAACTTCACTGGTTTTAATTAATTTATTGTAAAACTTGTCAACCTATTTTAGGACGACTCA
>DIST01000014.1 GCA_002421645.1 Flavobacterium sp. UBA6203 | reverse complement strand
CCATTGGCATTGGGAATTGTCCACCAGACATTTGACGCATTTTTGCTGCGTTATTGATAATTTGATCAATTCCTACTAATGAGAAGTTGAATGTCATGAACTCTACAATTGGACGATTTCCATTCATAGCTGAACCTACAGCGATTCCAGCAAATCCTAATTCAGCAATAGGAGCATCAATTACACGTTTTGGTCCAAATTCATCAAGCATTCCTTTTGAAGCTTTATAAGCTCCATTATATTCCGCAACTTCTTCTCCAATTAAATAAATTGATTCATCGCGACGCATTTCTTCGCTCATCGCTTCACATACTGCTTCTCTAAATTGTATCGTTCTCATGAAATTAATTTCTTTGAATTATGATTGGCAAAAGTAAGAAAAATAAAATTATTCTAATTCCTTTTTAAAAAAAATGGTTATACTTTCTACTAAAACGTTTTAGATTTAAAAATATTCAATCAAACCACAAAATTAGCACTTAGAATTAAACTATTCATAAAAAAATAGCAAATTACACAAGAAAATCATATTTATTATGCGTGCATAGTTTTATTTTAGAAATTATTTTGTATTTTTGGGACTGAAAATATTCACTAACAAAATATATAAAAATGAAAATATTAGTTTGCATCAGTCACGTACCTGATACTACTTCAAAGATTAATTTTGTCAATGGTGACAGCGAATTTGATACAAATGGAGTTCAATTTGTGATTAATCCTAATGATGAATTTGGTTTAACAAGAGCCATTTGGTTCAAAGAGCAACAAGGAGCAAATGTTACAGTTGTAAACATTGGTGGTGCTGACGCTGAAGCAACTCTAAGAAAAGCATTAGCTATTGGAGCTGACGAGGCAATTCGTATTAACGCTAACCCAACCGACGGAATGTTTGTTGCAAAACAATTAGCAGATGTTGTTAAAAATGGAGGTTATGATTTAATAATCGCTGGAAAAGAATCATTAGATTATAATGGAGGAATGGTTCCTGGAATGATGGCAGCTATTTTAGGTTACAATTTCGTGAACGCTTGTGTTGGAATTGATGTAAACGGAAACGAAGCTAAAGTAACAAGAGAAATCGACGGTGGAAAAGAAATCGTTTCTGCAAGTTTACCATTGATTATTGGTGGTCAAAAAGGTGTAGTAGAAGAAAAAGATTTACGTATTCCAAACATGAGAGGCATAATGATGGCAAGAACTAAAGCTTTAACTTTAGTAGAGCCAACAGGAGACGCTTCTGCAACTAAAGCCGTTAAATTTGAAAAACCAGCTGCAAAATCAGCAGTTAAATTAGTAAGTGCTGATAATTTAGATGAATTAATCAGTTTGTTACACAACGAAGCTAAGGTTATTTAGTAATTAGTGTTCAGTTTTTAGTGTTCAGTTAAACACTTAACCTTTTAAACATTTTAAACTCTTAAACTTAAAAAATCATGTCGATATTAATATATGCTGAATCAGCAGAAGGAAAAATTAAAAAAGTAGCATTTGAATTAGCTTCTTACGCAAAAAAAGTAGCTGCTTCAATGGGAACAACAGTTACAGCTGTAACTATCAACAACTCTGATAACAGCGCTTTAGCTGCTTACGGAGTAGACAAAGTTTTAAACGTTTCTAACGATAAATTAAATAATTTTAGTGCTAAAGCTTACGCTGATGTAATTGCTCAAGCTGCTAAAAAAGAAGGAACTCAAATCGTTTTAGTTTCTTCATCAACAGACAGTTTATATTTAGCTCCACTTGTAGCGGTAGCTTTAGAAGCTGGATATGCATCAAATGTGGTAGCTTTACCTGTTAGTACTTCGCCTTTCCAAGTGAAAAGAACAGCTTTCTCAAACAAAGCTTTCAATATTACAGAAATTTCAACTCCAGTAAAAGTTTTAGGAATTGCTAAAAACTCTTTCGGATTAGTCGAAGATGCAGTTTCAATGACAGAAGAAGCATTCGCACCATCATTAAATGATGCTGATTTCGGAATCAAAGTTGAAAACGTAGAAAAAGTTTCTGGAAAAGTAACTATCGCTGATGCTGAAATCGTGGTTTCTGCAGGTCGTGGAATGAAAGGTCCAGAAAACTGGGGAATGATTGAAGAATTAGCTTCTGTTTTGGGTGCTGCAACTGCTTGTTCTAAACCCGTTTCTGATATTGGATGGAGACCTCACAGCGAGCACGTGGGACAAACTGGAAAACCAGTAGCTTCTAACTTATATATTGCAGTTGGTATCTCTGGAGCAATCCAACATATTGCTGGAATTAACTCATCGAAAGTAAAAGTGGTTATCAATACAGATCCAGAAGCGCCTTTCTTTAAAGTGGCTGATTACGGAGTTGTAGGTGATGCTTTCACTGTAGTACCTCAATTAATCGAAAAATTAAAAGCTTTTAAAGCAAGCAACTCTTAATAAAATAGTTGTTTAAAAAATATATTAAATTAAAATTAGAGTTATCTTTGTTTAGATAGCTCTTTTTTTTATTTTTGGAGCAAATGGCTAACCGTTTTTCTGTTAGCCATTTTCTGACTTTGTGATTCTTGCAAAAATCCGAATCAGCATATCAAAGAAATGACAATTAACACATTAAAATGAGTTTAGTAAAATTAACCATAAAAGGTATTTCGTATAGCCAAACACAAAACGGAGCGTATGCCTTAATATTAAATGAAGTGGATGGTGAGCGAAAACTGCCAATTGTTATCGGAGCTTTTGAAGCCCAATCAATTGCTATTGCTTTAGAAAAAGAAATAAAACCTCCAAGACCTCTTACTCACGATTTATTCAAAAACTTTGCTGACCGATTTGACATCGTAGTAAAGCAAGTGATAATTCATAAATTAGTAGATGGTGTTTTCTACTCAAGTATTATTTGTGAAAGAGACAAAATCGAGGAAATTATTGACGCTAGAACTTCAGATGCTATTGCATTAGCATTGCGTTTCAATGCTCCTATTTTTACTTACAAAAACATATTAGACAAAGCTGGAATTTATTTAAATGTGAATCCAACTGAAACTGCTAATGAGAATCAAGATAATGACAATATATTAACTCCAACAGACACTTATGAAGAAGATGTTGTAGTTCCTGCGGACAACTATTCGGGCTATTCACTTAAAGAGTTGTATCAAAAATTAGATGATGCGGTTCAAAACGAAGACTATGAAAAAGCCGCTAAAATCAGAGACGAAATTTCAAAAAAAGAATCATAAAACAAGAACTTTAATATGTGTAAATATATTTTTTATGTATTGGCTTTATTTTTAAGCTTTACAACTTCAGCTCAAGAAATTGAAAAAAAATGGCAACTTTCTTCATCAAATAAGGATTATTTAGATTTAAAAGGTGGCACTTACGAATTAAACATCTCAACCGATAGCTTAAACCAAAAGGGTGATTATTTAGTTCAAGATAATTTTATATTCTTATTTGAGAACGGCTCAGATTCTCCAACTAAACGTTTCATAATTGAAACTAAAACCGATTCTACACTTACATTAAAAAACAAAGGAAAAGCCTATTCATTTTTCGCTTCAAATAAAGCTACAAAAGCAGAAGTAATCAATGGTGAAATAAAACCAAATGAAGGGTTTTCACTAAATAGTTTACTTAGAGGAATTTTAGGTATGCTAGCTTTATTGGGAATTGCTTATATTTTTAGTTCTAACAGAAAAGGAATTAATTGGAAAACAATTGGAATTGGACTTGCACTTCAACTTATTTTAGCTATTGGAGTATTAAAAATAGGATTTGTAAAGGCTACTTTTGAATTTGTAGGTACATTGTTTGTAAAAGTTTTAGATTTTACAAGAGCTGGTAGTGAATTTTTATTGGGTGGCATGATGAATGTTGATAATTTTGGATTCATTTTCTTATTTCAAGTACTACCAACGATTATTTTCTTTTCGGCATTAACTTCTTTATTATTCTATCTTGGAGTTATTCAAATTGTAGTAAAAGGAATGGCGACAATTTTAACCAAGTTAATGAATATTTCAGGTCCAGAAGGCTTATCAACTGCTGGTAATATTTTCTTAGGTCAAACCGAAGCTCCATTAATGATTAAAGCCTATTTAGAGAAAATGAACCGAAGTGAAGTCTTCTTAGTAATGACAGGCGGAATGGCAACAGTTGCTGGAGGAGTTTTAGCAGCTTACATCAGTTTCTTAGGAGGAAATGATCCTGTATTGCGACTTGAATTTGCTAAACACTTGTTAGCAGCATCTGTAATGGCAGCACCAGGCGCTATTATTATCTCGAAAATATTATGCCCTCAAACAGAAGCTGTAAACACAGATGTTGAAGTTACCAAAGAAAAAATTGGTTCCAATATCTTAGATGCAATTGCTACTGGAACTACAGAAGGATTAAAATTAGCAGCAAATGTAGCAGCAATGTTATTAGTTTTCATTGCTTTCATTGCAATGATTAACTATACTTTTGGAAAAATCGGACTTTGGACAGGTTTAAACGATGTTATTGCAGCAAATACACCATACAAATCATTCTCATTAGAAACTATTTTAGGAATCATTTTCTCACCATTAATGTGGTTAATTGGAATTGCCAAAGAAGACATGATGTTAATGGGACAATTATTAGGAATCAAGTTAGCTGCATCAGAATTTGTAGGTTATATCCAACTAGCAGAATTGAAAAACGTAGCCAATGAGGTTCATTTCACCTTTAATAAATCTGTAATTATGGCAACTTATATGTTATGTGGATTTGCAAATTTCGCTTCAATTGGAATTCAAATTGGCGGAATTGGTTCTTTAGCACCAAACCAAAGAAAAACATTATCTGAACTTGGATTAAAAGCAGTTTTAGGTGGAAGTTTAGCATCACTATTATCAGCAACTATTGCGGGTATGATTATTGGGTAAATATAGGTAATAGGCAATTGGTCATGGGTAATAGGTTAAATAGTATTAATAAATTTATATGAGAAATTTTAGAGATTTAGAAGTTTGGAATTTATCTAGAGGTTTAGTTAAAGAAATTTATTTCCTAATGAAAACCATGCCTGATGAAGAAAAATTTGGTTTAACTTCACAAATAAAAAGAAGTGTAATTTCTATTCCTTCCAACATAGCTGAAGGTTGTGCAAAAAAATCAAATAAAGATTTTTCAAGATTCTTAGAAATTAGTCTCGGTTCTTGTTACGAATTAGAAACCCAATTAATTCTTTGCTCAGACGTTGAATTAATAACAGAAGAAATTATCGAAGAAAAAATTATATTGCTTCAAACTTTAGAAAAGAAAATAACCTCTTTCATAAATTATTTAGCAACACAATAACCCATGACCTATAACCCATCACCCATTACCAAAAAAATATGAAACAATATCACGATTTAGTAAAACACGTATTAGCAAACGGCAACCAAAAAGGCGACCGTACAGGAACTGGAACCTTAAGTGTGTTTGGCTACCAAATGCGTTTTGATTTAAGCGAAGGTTTCCCAATGGTAACCACTAAGAAACTCCACTTAAAATCGATTATTTACGAATTGTTGTGGTTTTTAAATGGCGACACGAATATCAAATATTTACAAGAAAACGGTGTGAAAATTTGGGACGAATGGGCGGATGAAAACGGTGATTTAGGTCCGGTTTATGGACACCAATGGCGCAATTGGAACAGCGAAGAGATCGACCAAATTACCGAATTAATCGAAACGCTAAAAACCAATCCAAACAGCAGAAGAATGTTGGTTTCCGCTTGGAATCCTAGTGTTTTGCCAGATACTTCGGTTTCGTTTGCAGAAAATGTTGCCAATGGAAAAGCGGCTTTGCCTCCATGTCATGCCTTTTTTCAGTTTTATGTGGCGGATGGAAAATTAAGTTGTCAGTTGTACCAACGCAGTGCTGATATTTTCTTAGGTGTTCCGTTTAACATTGCGTCTTATGCTTTATTTACGATGATGATTGCACAAGTTTGTGATTTACAAGTAGGCGAATTCATCCACACCTTTGGTGATGCACATATTTACAACAACCATATCGAGCAACTACAATTGCAATTATCGCGCGATTGCCGCCCTTTACCAACGATGAAATTAAACCCAGAAATTAAAAATATTTTCGATTTCAAGTTTGAAGATTTTACGTTAGAAGGTTACGACCCACATCCTCATATTAAAGGTGTTGTGGCGGTTTAAAATAAAATTTATGAAAAATACGCTCTTACTTTGCTTTACATTATTTTTTATCAACACTTTTTCTCAAAATGAAAATACAAATACCGATGTAGTCATACTTACAAAAAATGATTCATTGAGTGGGGAAAAAACAGGAGATATTCCATTTGCAATTATTGAAGAAGCACCTATTTTCTCTGGTTGTGAAGATATCGAAAGAAACAAAAGAATGGATTGTTTTCAGAAAAAAATGGGGGAACATATTAATGCAACGTTTAGATACCCACCAAAAGCAAGGAAAAAAAATATTGAGGGGAGAGTTCTTGTTCTGTTCATTATAAACAAAGATGGCGAAATCAACAAAATTGAAACAAGAGGTGGCGATCCCATTTTACAAACAGAAGCTTTACGAATAGTGAGACTTTTACCCAAAATGAAACCGGGGATGCAAAAAGGCAAACCTGTAAATGTTAAGTATGCCCTTCCCATAATTTTTAAACTTAACTAACATGCTTACCATAATCGCAGCCGCATCTGAAAACAATGCTTTAGGAAAAGACAATCAATTGGTTTGGCATTTACCAGATGATTTTAAGCGTTTTAAAAATTTAACTTCGGGTCATTATATTGTGATGGGAAGAAAGACATTTGAAAGTTTTCCAAAACCGTTACCCAATCGTACTCATATAATTATTACGCGTCAAAATGACTATGAAGTACCAGAAGGTTGTTTGGTGGCTTCAAGTTTACAGCACGCAATTCAATTATGCCCAAAAAATGAAGAAGTTTTCATCATTGGCGGAGGTGAAATCTACAAGCAATCTATCGAAATCGCAGATAAAATCGATTTAACTCGTGTACATACTACTATTGAAGCCGATACTTTTTTTCCAGAAATTGATACGAATCAATGGAAATTAGTTTTTGAAGAATTTCATTCTAAAGATGAAAAACACGATTACAATTTTACTTTTTTAACATACATAAGAAAATAATATCTTCTTTTTTGGAACACAGATGACACAGATTTGAGAGATTTTCACAGATTTTTTATAATTCCTTTGTGAAACTTCGTGTGAAACTTCGTGTGAAACTTCGTGTGAAACTTCGTGTAACTAAAAACAGATTTTTTAAATTTCTTAAATCAGTGTTCCAAAAAATACCTCTAATTTGATTTTTAAAGTTGAAATTGTATTTTGACATTGTATTTGATTTTTTATCAGTACTTTTGTGTTCCAAAAAATTGCAAAATGTCAAAAAATATTACGCCATATCAAGATTCTGAATTAGGAAAAAAAGAGCAAGTTGCTCAAATGTTTGATACCATTTCTGAAAATTATGATGGTTTAAACCGAGTTATTTCTTTTGGAACTGATGCTAAGTGGAAGAAAAAAATCTTAAAAATGATTGCGGCAAAACAGCCAAAATCGATTTTAGATATTGCTACCGGAACAGGTGATTTGGCTATTTTATTTGCTAATACTTCAGCTACAGAAATCATAGGTTTGGATATTTCTCAAGGTATGCTTGACATTGGGAAAAAGAAAATTGCAGCTCAAAACTTAGATTCGAGAATTCAAATGGTGCTAGGAGATGGTGAGAATATTCCGTATCCTGACAATTATTTTGATGCCATTACTGTAGCATATGGCGTTCGTAATTTTGAAAATTTAGAACAAGGTTTAACCGATATTTTAAGAACCTTAAAACCAGGCGGACAATTTATTATTTTAGAAACTTCGGTTCCTACACAATTTCCTTTTAAACAAGGGTATTACGTATACACGAATTTCATTATGCCAACTATAGGAAAATTATTTTCAAAAGATAAAAAAGCATACCAATATTTGTCAACCTCAGCACAAAATTTCCCTTTTGGGGAAGCCTTAAACAATATTTTGAGAAAAATTGGGTTTATAGACGTGAAGCATCTCCCTCAAACCTTTGGAGTAGCTACTATTTATCAAGCATCTAAAAAATAATATGAAGAAGTTACTATTAATATTACTTTTTTCACCTCTCCTTTTTGCTCAAGAAGGCATGTTTAGCAAAGATCCAATTATCAACAAGGAAAATTGGAACAAACAACGTGTTCATTGGGGGTATTATCTTGGATTTAATAGTCTTGATTTTAAATTTGATTATTTATCTGTAACTGACGATATTGAAGTTAAAACAACTACGGGATTTAATGTAGGACTTATAGGAAATTTAAGACTTACAGAATATCTGGATTTTCGCTTTGAACCAGGTCTTTATATCACTCAAAGAAACTTAACCTACCCAAATATTGTGGATGTAGGCGATCGTTTACGTGAAGTCAAATCTACTTATATATTTTTCCCTCTTTTACTTAAATATTCTGCATTACGTACAGGAA
>DIST01000029.1 GCA_002421645.1 Flavobacterium sp. UBA6203 | reverse complement strand
ATTTAGAAAATAACAAAGAAATGAAATCGGGATTTAAAGTTCCAGAAAACTACTTTGAGCAATTCGAAGCAAAAATGATGGAACAAATTTCTAAAGAAAAGGAAACTAAAGTTGTTTCTTTATTCTATAGAAAGCAAGTTTGGATAAGTTCAATTGCAGCTATCCTTTTACTTGCTATTGCAATTCCGGTTTATTTTAACATGACAAAAGAAAACAGTTTAGACGCTGGAACTATAGAAATATATCTATCTCAACAACAAGGAATTGGAATCACTGAGTTATCAAAACACTTAACCGATGAAGACATCGCTGAATTAGAAAATAATTTATCAATAAATGAATCTAATTCTGATGCTGTGGAAGATTATCTTTCCGAATCAGAAAATTTAGATTACTATATTAACGAATAATAATTTACCCATGAAAACGAAATTTATATTACCAATTATATTACTTTTTATTTCATCTGTATCCTTTTCACAGGATTTTAAAGAAAAAAGAGAAAAAGTAAAAGCACTAAAAGTTGCTTACATAACAGAACAATTAGAATTAACAACAGAAGAAGCTCAAAAATTTTGGCCCGTCTACAATGCATTTGATGACAATCAAGCGGAGTTGCGTCACGAAAAAATGAGAGCTATTTTAGATCGTTTTAGACCTGGAAGTGTAGATAAATTAAGCGAGAAAGAAGCTTCTGCTCTTTTAGTTCAAATGGAAAGTTTAGAAGAGAATCTATTCAACCTAAGGAAAAAATTCATAAAAGATTTACAAGGAGTAATCAGTGCTAAGAAAATCATCAAACTTAAAAAAGCCGAAGAAGATTTTAATAGAGAATTATTAAAACAAATGCGCGAAAAAAGAAGAGGATAATTAAATTTTAAAAAGCGCTCAAATAACTTTGAGCGCTTTTTTATTGGATTTCAAATCGAACCAACTTATTTCTTCCTGTTGCATAAAAGACTTTCTCTGATTCAAATCTGAAAGTATAAAAATCCTTGTCATCAGAGAATTTTGTCCAACACTTGCCAAAATCAGCCGAGTAAAACATGCCAGTTCCACCAACAGAAATAAGCTTCTTTCCGTTACTATTTGGAACAAACTGAACGCAAGAAGCATAACCAAAAGCTTCTTTTTCAGCGATTAATTTCCAAGTTTTTCCACCGTTTTTAGTAATGGCTTTGTTTGCCCAATTTTGGTCTTGTTTTTCATAATTTCCACCAGCGATAATTCCAATTTTTTCATTGTAAAAATCGGCTGTAAAAATTCCAGTCATGGTTTCTCCTTGAACGATTGGCGTTTCATATACTTTCCAAGTTGCTCCTAAATCATTAGAAACAAAAACTCTAGATTTCTTTCCACCAGAAACCATAAAAATCGATTTTCCTTTTATCTTTAAATTAGTGTTACTTGTTGCAAAAGCGGCTTCACCTTCTGAAACTTTTGGTAAAACATCGCAATTTACTTTTTGCCACGTTTTGCCTCCATCAGTAGTTTTTATGAATGCTAAACAGTTTTCAATTGGGTCACCCATGGCAAATCCGTTCAAATTATCTACAAATTGCATACTGTCGTAAAATACTTTTTCGTGTTCTTCTTTATAAACAACAGTTTCTTCCAACGTTTTTTTATCAATACGAATCAACATCGCAGGATTTCCAACCGCTAAAATAAAAATGGCTTCTTTGGTTCCTGCTATACTTCTAAATTCGGTAGTTCGGGCAACGGATTGAATTTCTTTTATGATAGTGGTATCTTTTTTCTTGTCATAAAAAGCAAATCGCCCTTTATCCATTCCCATCCAAACTTTTTCATCGTCAACTAAAATGGCTCTACAACTCAATTTGGTTTCGATAATTACTTCCGAATTAAATTTTTTATTTTGAGCTATTGCTGAAATACTTATGAATAACAGAAATACAACTATTTTCTTCATTGGATAGGTTTTATTTTCAAATATAGTGGAAATGTTTCAAATCAAAAATATATTTCACAAACCATTAATTATCAACGCATTAATCAATACTAAAAAATTTTGGCACAGTAATTGGTTATTTAAAAATAGAAATAAGAACCTTAAAACGAATATATTATGAAAACAAAATTGATACATCTGAGCTTACTGGCTTCATTGACGATAGGTTCGCTTTTTGCACAAGATAAAACTACGGTTACAGCAAAAAATTCGGATATCAGCGACAATTTAGATTTAAGAGCCGTTGCAACTGTTTTTGGAGATGCAAAAGACTTAGAAGATTTTGAAAGAAGGTTGAATGATCCTAAAACTCAAATCTCCAATTTAGATTTGAATAACGATAATTATGTCGATTATTTAAGAGTTATTGAAACAGTTGAAGGAAACGTGCATTTAGTTGTGGTGCAAGCTGTTTTGGAAAAAGATGTTTTTCAAGATGTCGCTACAATTGAAGTAGAACGAGATAGCAACAACCAAGTTCAAGTACAAGTTGTTGGTGATGTTTACATGTATGGAACCAATTATATTTACGAACCTGTTTATGTGCATACTCCAATAATTTATACCACTTTTTGGGTAGGAAACTATCGTCCGTATTATTCATCATGGTATTGGGGTTATTACCCTAGTTATTATAGCTACTGGAATCCGTTCCCAATTTTTAGATATAGAAATCACATTCATCTTCATATCAATTTTGGTCACAGTTATCATTATGTTTCACACAGAAGATGTGCTTCAGTTTATAACAATTATTATATAAGAAGAGGAAATGGTTACGAAAGAATGCATCCAAATCGTTCCTTCGCACATAGAAATTCAGGATATTCAAACCGTTATGAATTAGATTCCAGAAGAAATATCAATTCTCCGAGAAATAGAAGTGAAATATCTTCAAACTCACCAAGAGGAACTCGTGAAACAAGAGAATATAATGGAACAACGCCAAGAACTAGAACAGAAACAAGTAATCCAAGAAACAACGGAACAAGAGGCAATTCTGGTACACGAGTTGTAACTGAAAACAGAGGTAATTCTCCAAGAGTAACTTCAGAAAACAGAGGTCGAAACGAAGGTTCAAGATCAAATCGTGGTAGAGAATATTCTGAAAACAGAAGTAATTCACCAAGAGAAAGAGGAACGGTAACAAGTAATGGTAACAGAGCAAATTCTTCAAGAGGTAACTCACAATCAAGAAGTAATTCTAATTCAAGAGATTCTGAAGGAAGAGGAAACGGAAGAGGATAAATATTAAAGCTGTCGATTTTGGCAGCTTTTTTTATTTTTATTCGTATCTTTGCAGGCTGATTTAAAATAAATAATGAGATTACACAGAAATTTAGTATTCACAACAATCGATTCGCTAATGGCGATTTTTAACGAAGGTGAATACGCTGATAAAGTGGTTGCTAGAGCACTTAAAAAAGACAAACGTTGGGGAAGTCACGATAGAAAATTCGTAGCTGAAACCATTTACGAAATCGTAAGATGGAAACGTTTATACACCGAAATTGCAGAAGTAAAAGAACCTTTTGATAGAGATAAAATTTGGAGAATATTTGCCGTTTGGGCAGTATTAAGAGGTTACACCCTACCCGATTGGAAATATTTTGAAGATACACCGGTTAGAAGAATCAAAGGAAAATTTGATGAATTAACCAAAACCAGAAAATTTAGAGAGTCTATTCCAGATTGGATGGATGAATTGGGTGTTAAGGAATTAGGTGAGGAAACTTGGACTAAAGAATTAGCAGCTCAAAATGAACAAGCGAAAGTAATTTTAAGAGTTAATAAACTTAAAACTACCAAAGAAAAATTAAGAGCCATCTTAATGGATTTGAATATTGAAACCGAGTTTCACAAAGATTATCCAGATGCTTTAATTTTAACCGAAAGAGCTAATGTTTTTTTAACAGATGCTTTTAAAGATGGTTTGTTTGAAGTACAAGATGCTTCTTCTCAATTGGTAGCTTATTTCTTGGATGTAAAACCAGGAATGCGCGTTGTAGATACTTGTGCGGGTGCGGGAGGAAAAACCTTGCATTTAGCTTCTTTAATGGAAAATAAAGGACAATTAATTGCTATGGATTTATATGAAAGTAAATTAAAGCAATTAAAAATCAGAGCTAAAAGAAACGGAGCTTTCAACATTGAACCAAGAGTTATTGAAAGTACAAAAACCATAAAAAAATTACACGAAAAGGCCGATAGAGTTTTAATTGATGCGCCTTGTAGTGGATTAGGAGTTTTAAAAAGAAATCCTGATAGCAAATGGAAATTACAACCTGAGTTTATCGATAACATCCGAAAAGTTCAGGCTGAAGTGTTAGAAAATTATTCAAAAATTGTAAAACCAGGTGGAAAATTAGTTTATGCTACTTGTTCGGTATTACCTTCTGAAAATCAAGAACAAATTAAGCATTTCTTAAGCACAGAAATTGGAAAAGAATTTAACTTTGTCAAAGACCAAAAAGTCTTGGCAAGTGAAAGTGGCTTCGACGGATTTTACATGGCATTATTAGAAAGAAAAAATAAATAGATATGAAAAAACATTACCTACTAACGTTTTTATTGTGTTCACTAATGGGTTGGGCACAAATTCCTGCTGGTTATTATAATACTGCAACAGGAACTGGATTAACTTTAAAAACAAATCTTAAAAAAATAATTGATAACGTAAATGATGGAATTCCATCAGAACATTTACATGCTGACCAAGGATATGCTGCTCTTTGGACTCTTTACACTCATTCGGCATTTAGAGACAACTATTATGAAAATGATGGTAGCTTATTAGATATGTATTCTGAAAATCCATCAGGAACGGATCCTTATAACTATACTGTAACGACACAACAATGTGGTTCATATAGTGGTGAAGGAGATTGTTATAACAGAGAACATTTAATTCCTCAATCCTACTTTGATGGATATGCTACTAACCCAATGAAAAATGACCCCTTTTTTGTTGTTCCATCTGATGGTAAAGTAAATGGAGACAGGAATAATTTACCTTTTGGAAAAGTTGGTACAGCTACTTACACATCACAAAATGGCTCTAAAAGAGGGAACGGTTTAAATTCTGGTTATGCATTGGGCTACTCAGGTGTAGTATTTGAACCTATTGATGAATTTAAAGGTGATGTAGCAAGAGCATTTTTCTATTTTGCTACTCGCTATGAAGATAATATGGATGAGTTTTATAATTCAGCAAATGCAGCTACATGTGAAGCTAAAAATATGTTTGATGGATCAATCGGTAGAGTTTTTACAAATCCATTTTTAGATATTTTATATAAATGGCATACGGATGATCCTGTAAGTGCAAAGGAAATTGCAATTAATAATGATATTTATTACAATCATCAAAGCAATAGAAACCCTTATATTGACCATCCTGAATATGTTGGAATAATTTGGAATAGTTTCTTATCATCACCTTCTTTAGAATTAGAAAACAAAATTTCTATTTACCCAAATCCAGCTGTTAATAACGAAGCTACAATTACTTCTGAAATTGAATTAAAATCTATTGTAATTTTTAATATTAATGGTCAAGTTATTAGAGAAATTAAAAATCCATCAAAAGTTGATAATTCTTATAAAATAAACAATTTATCTAGCGGTTTTTATTTAGTTCAATTAACAGCTGAAAATGCAGTTATAACTAAAAAACTTATTGTAAACTAAGAATTTAATAGTAAAATTTAAAAAGTCTCTTCATTTATTTGATGAGGCTTTTTTTTTAAAATAAAAAGAGTGATGCAATATAAAACTGCATCACTCTTTTACCCTATTAACTAAAATATTTAATGACAATTGGCTTCAGATTGCACAAATAAACTCATATTACTTGGTGATAAATATGGAATATCCAATCCTAAACCTCTTATTATAAATAACATTCCTATAATTACTGCTACTACTGGTATTGCTTTTTGAATGGCTCCCCTAAATGAAAATGAAACTAAATTAGAAACATAAACCACAGCAGCAAGCATTGGTATCGTTCCTATTCCGAATAAAATCATATAAAGAACACTTAATGAAATACTTTGCATGGCAATAGCTCCAAAAAGTGCTACATACACCATTCCGCATGGTAAAAAACCATTCAATAATCCAATAGTGAATAATGATTTATAACTTTTGTTTTTGAATTGTTGACCTAAACTCGATTTTACTTTTGTAATTACACGATAAATAGGTTTTGAAAAATTGCATTTAGCGAATATTCTTTCTGGAATTAAAGCTACCATAATCATCAAAATCCCAACGATTATCGAAAGTTGTTGTTGCATTCCGGCCAAATAGAAACTTCTACCTAAAAGACCAAAAATCAAACCTAAAGTTCCATAAGCAGTTAATTTACCAACATGATACGTAATTATTTGTGTGATTTTTTTTGCTTCATTACTTCTATCTACGGGTAACATCATAGCAATTGGACCGCACATTCCTATGCAGTGAAAACTACTGATTAAACCAAATATAAAAGCTGAATACAACATCAATTATAAATTTCAAATTCAAGAACAATTTCAAAATCAAAAGAAAGAAATTATTCCATTCTAAACGAATCTTTGTTCAAATATTTCACACCATCATATTCCCAATCGATAGAAATGTCCCAAAGACCGCCAGCCAAATTACTTTTAGGTATGAGCAAATGTGGACTAGATAGTGAAATCGGAATTTCAAAATCTAATTTCTGACTAGACGGTCTGTATAAGGACACTTTTCCATTTATTTTAGAATAATCAAAATCGGCTGGAAATTGAATTTTTATTCCTTCCGCTGTATTTTCGATTGTTACTTTATTCGTTAATGCATTCGCATTCTCTTGTTTTTCTATGTCACCTTGAACCGTTGCTTCTTTTTTATAATAATCTTCTACTACTAATTCATGATCATATTTATCATTAGACTGTACTTTAAATACATAGGATAAAATGAATGTCATAAAAAGTGCAAAAGCAATAACGATTCCGGTTCCCCAATTAAATTTCATAGCTATATTTTTTTAATTAAAGTTTCTTGGTCCTTGGAAATTGGTTGCTGTTTCTTCAATCAACTTATCTCCGTTATATAATTCTAATTTTAAATGTACCTTTTCTTCTTTTAGCAAACTTTCTGGAATATCAATGTAAATTGTTCCGCTTGCTAAACCTTGTTTTGGTACTTTTATAACTGGACTTCCTACCAATTTTATTTCTCCTTTGTAATTAACAATCTTAACAGTAACATTATCAAATTCTTGTTCTGTTTTATTGACAATTTTATATGTGTAGAAATTACGAATGTTTTCTCCATTGTGTTGAAACAATTGCCCTGACATTGGTAAGAAATTAGCTTCTACATCATTTCGTAAGAACAACATTCCAATTAAAACGCCTACTAACAAAGTTAAAACGCCAATGTAACCTTTCATTCGAAGTGTTAACTTGAATTTTTCTTTCTTAACGATTTCGTCTTCGCTGGCATAGCGGATTAATCCTTTTGGTAATCCTACTTTTTCCATAACGGTATCACATTCATCAATACAAGCGGTACAGTTGATACATTCTAACTGAGTACCATTACGAATATCAATTCCTGTTGGACAAACTACCACACATTGGTTACAATCGATACAATCTCCATGGCCCAGTGCGGTTCTATCTTCACCATTTCTCCATTTTTTTCTTCCGTTTGTACCTTCTCCTCTGACATGATCATAAGCTACATTTATTGATTTATTATCCAATAAAACTCCTTGCATTCTTCCGTAAGGACAAGCAATAATACAAACTTGTTCTCTAAACCAAGCAAATACAAAATAGAATACGGCAGTAAAAATTAGAAGCGCAATTAATGTACTTAAATTTGATGTTGGTCCTTCGGTAATCATTTTGACAAGTTCATCGCTGCTAATCAAATACGCTAGGAAAACGTTAGCAATGAAGAATGAAAAAATAAAAAAGATAATCCATTTAGTAACTCTTTTTCTTATTTTTTCAGCATCCCATTTTTGTCTTTCTAATCGCATTTGAGCTCCTCTGTCTCCATCAATCCAATATTCGATACGTCTGAAAACCATTTCCATAAAAATAGTTTGCGGACAAAACCAACCACAAAAAATACGTCCAAAAGCCACTGTAAACAAAGTCAATCCAACTACTCCTACAATCATTGAAATAACAAACAAATGAAAGTCTTGAGGCCAAAATGCAAATCCGAAAATACTAAAACGTCTTTCCAGTACATTAAACATCAAAAATTGATTTCCATGTATTTTAATAAAAGGAGAAGCTATTAAAAAAACCAAAAGAAAATAACTCAATAACTTTCTTTTATCGTAAAAAGGGCCAGAAGGTTTTTTAGGATAAATAAAATTTCTTTTCCCTTCCGCATTGATGGTTGCAATAGTATCTCTAAAACTTTCGTCTGGTATATTTGACATAATTATGCTGATTTTAGTTTAAAAAAGGTTTTGAGAATTTCCCAAAACCTTTTTTACTATTTTTTATTTTCCTGCAGGAGCTTCTACTTTGGTAGAATCTACTACTGCTGCTGCAGCTGCTGGTGCCGCTTCAGCTGTTTCAACCCATATTTCGCCTTCAGCTGGTTTTCCTCCTGGAGGATTAGAACCTTGTAAACTTAAAACATAACTTGCTACACTTTGAATGTCTTTAGAAGATAAATTAGCTTTCCAAGCTACCATTGAAGGGTTGTTTTTACTTCCTTCAGAAATTAACTTGAAGACATTTTTAATTCCTCCTCCATTAATCCAATGTTTGTCAGTTAAGTTAGGTCCAACTAAACCTCCACCATCAGCTTTGTGACATGCTGCACAAGCGTTTGTGAAAATTTCTTTTCCTTTAGCTAAACTTGTAGCATCTGTTAAAACTACTACTGTTTCATAACTTACTTCTTCTGCAGCATCTTTAGGCATTTTCGATTTCTCTAATTCTGCTAACGCTACTTCATTTTTAAATTCTTGTTCTTGATCGTATTCATTCATTACATGGAAACGAACCAAATAAACTAAAGCAAAAATAATTGTACCGTAGAACAAATATACCCACCATGGTGGTAATACATTGTCTAACTCTTTGATACCATCGTAGTCGTGATCTAACATGATATCTTCTTCTCTTTCCATTTCTTTAGAGCGAGTAAGTTTAGCAACAATATTTTGGTACCATTTGCTTTCTGTAAAAGAAACCGTTTGTGCTTCTGCTAATTGTTTCTTTTGCTCTTCTGTTAATAAATGATAGGTAACTTTATCAACGGCATCGATTACAATTTCGATTGCGATTAATAAGAAAAGGAATACTCCTAAAAATAAAGCTACCATAGGAAACTTTATAAAGGCTGGCCTGTCTCCTGAATCGATAAAATATTCCAAAGCTGCAAATACTACTGCAAACAGTAATGGAACTCTTACGTATGATGGAATTAATTTTTTCATTTGTTGAAAATTTTGATGTTATGAGAACCTGAACAACCATGAAACTACCCAAAAATTATAAAAACATCATGGTTGTTTCAGTTTCTCTCTAATTATAATTATGACTATTCGTCGTTTAAAGGCATTTCACTTATTTCTTTGATTTTTTCTTTGCTGTAAGTAAATGCCCAAACCGTGAACAAAACAAACGCTGTAAAGAAAATAGTCAACGAAATGATTGGATAAATTTCTACTCCCGTTATGGTTTCTAAATTATGTTTAATAAACTTTAGCATAACTTTTATTTTTTAACTTGAGTATCGGTACCTAATCTTTGTAAGTAAGCAATAAGTGCTACAATCTCTCTGTTTTTCAACGGAGCTGCTGTTTCTTTTCCAAATGATTTCTTAATTTCTGGATTTGCTAATAAATTAGTTTCAATTTTAGTAGCTTGTTCGTCCATATGTTTAAGAGCATTATTAATATCTGCCTCAGAATAAGGAACTCCTAAAGTTACCATGGTTCTCATTTTGTCTTGAATAGTTGAATTATCTAATTCATTTTTAATTAACCATTGGTATCTTGGCATAATTGATTTTTCATTTAATCCTTGAGGATCGTACATATGGTTAAAATGCCATACATCATCTCTACCTCCATTAAATGGTTTTCCTTTAACACCTTCACGAGCTAAATCCGGACCTGTACGTTTAGAACCCCATAAGAATGGATGATCGTAAACAAACTCTCCTGCTTTAGAATAGTCGCCATAACGCTCAACTTCTGAACGGAATGGACGAACCATTTGAGAGTGACATCCCACACAACCTTCACGGATGTATAAATCTCTACCTTGTAATTCAAGTGGTGTATATGGTTTAACTGACGAAATTGTTGGAATATTTGATTTTACTAAAATCGTTGGTAAAATTTGAATTAAACCTCCAATTAAAATTGCAACAGTTGTTAATAACATAAATTGAACTGGTTTTCTTTCTAACCAAGAGTGTAATTTTTCTCCTTTTAAACGGTTTGGAGAAATTACAGCTAATGCTGGAGCTTCAACTAATTCGTTTTCAACTGGAGAACCTTGTCTAACAGTTCTAATTACATTGTAAACTAATACGATAACCCCTGTAAGATATAATGTTCCTCCAACTGCACGCATCCAATACATTGGCATAATTTCAGTTACCGTTTCAAGGAAGTTACCATATTGTAATGCTCCTCCATCTGGTTTGAATTGTTTCCACATTGAAGCTTGAGTAAATCCTGCAACATATAATGGAAGCGAATATAAAATAATCCCTAAAGTACCAATCCAGAAATGGAAATTTGCTAATTTTTCAGAGAATAATTTTGTTTTTGTCATTCTTGGGATTAACCAATAGATCATACCAAATGATAAGAAACCATTCCAAGCTAAAGCACCAACGTGTACGTGTGCAATAATCCAGTCTGTAAAGTGCGCAATTGCGTTAACGTTTTTCAATGATAACATTGGTCCTTCAAAAGTTGCCATACCATAACCTGTAATGGCTACTACGAAGAATTTCAATACCGCATCAGTACGTACTTTATCCCAAACTCCTCTCAAGGTTAATAAACCATTAATCATACCTCCCCAAGATGGTGCAATCAACATCACAGAGAAAACAA
>DIST01000043.1 GCA_002421645.1 Flavobacterium sp. UBA6203 | reverse complement strand
ATTGTGCAAATTTATCAGCGTTATCAATAGGTAATTTAGCAATACAATAGAAAGCGCCTTTTGGAGTAGCTACTTTAACACCTTCAATTTTATTCAATTCAGCAATTAAAGTATCTCTACGATCTTTATATTCCGAAATAACAGCATCAAAATAACTTTGAGGGGTTTCTAATGCAGCTTCACTAGCAATTTGTGCATAGGTAGGCGGACTTAAACGAGCTTGAGCAAACTTCATCGCCGTTGACATTACTTCTTTATTTTTAGAAACAATACAACCAATTCGAGCACCACACATACTGTAACGTTTAGAAACCGAATCAATCATAATAGCATGTTCTTCTAAACCAGGAACATTCATGACAGAAAAATGTTGGTCTCCATCATAAATAAATTCACGATATACTTCATCGGCAATTAGAAATAAATCATGCTTTTTAACAACTTCTGCCAACTTTAAAATTTCTTCTTGCGAATATAAATATCCAGTAGGATTACCTGGATTACAAATTAATATAGCTTTTGTTTTTGGTGTAATTAATTTTTCAAAAGCATCAATTGGAGGTAAAGCAAACCCCGTTTCAATTCCAGAAATTACAGGAACTACATTTACTCCTGATGCTGTTGAAAATCCATTATAATTAGCGTAAAAAGGTTCTGGGATAATAATCTCATCTCCTGCATCCATAGTACTTCCCATTGCAAAAAGTAAAGCTTCAGAACCTCCTGTAGTAATTATAATATCTTGAGTATCTATAGGTAAACCGTGATTTTTATAGTATTGAGAAAGTTTTGTTCTATAACTTTCAAAACCTGCAGAATGACTGTACTCAAGAACCGTGATGTCTGCTTTTTTTACTGCCTCTAAAGCAACTTCGGGAGTCTTAATATCGGGTTGACCAATATTTAAATGATATACTTTATGACCTTTTTTCTTAGCAATTTCTGCAAAAGGAACCAATTTTCTAATTGGAGATTCTGGCATATGTTGCCCTTTTATTGAAACTTTTGGCATGTTTAAATTTTTTAGATGTGCAAAATTGCGATTTTTTTTTGTGAAAAGAACATTAATCGTTATTAAAATATGTTAAATAGATAATAGATTAGTTTTAATTTCTTACATTTATATAAATGAATTTAAATGAAATTAGTAATTTCTATAGTCTTATTGATTACATTGCAAGTGACTTCATATTCGCAAACTAATTTTTTATGGAATTCAAAAAAAAACAAAATCAAAATTCCTTTCGAATTCATTCAAAATCTCATCATTATTGATGTCAATTTTAATGGAATTCCTCTTAAAATGATTCTTGATACTGGTTCTGATGATACTATTTTATTTGATTTACCCCAAGATAAATCACTCTCTAATTTTGACGAAAAAGATAAAATTTCAATCAAAGGGGTTGGAAATGGCAATGTTGTTTCGGGATATAGGCTAAAAAACAATTTGTTATCTGTAAATGAGTATTCAGATTCTAATTTTGATGTTCTTTTTTTACCTGATCAAGATATTAGCATTATTAATAAATTAGGATTGCCCATTAATGGAATAATTGGGAGTCGTTTTTTTGAATCATATTTAGTAGAAATTGATTACGAGCACAAATTAGTAATACTCCATAGAGAAGAGCTTAAAGCTAATGATTCTCGTTTAAAAAGATTTAACACATTGCAAGTATCACTAATTAAAAAGAAACCATATGTTAAAATTCCAATAACTTTAAATGATGAAAGTCAAATATTTAACGTGCTCTTTGATTCTGGTTTAGGCGATGGACTTTGGTTGTTTGAAAACGATACCTTGAAATGTAATACTGATTTTTTTAATGATTTTCTTGGGGTTGGTCTGTCGGGTGAAATAAATGGTAAAAGGTCTAGAATTGATAAAATTGATTTTAGTGGATTTGCTTTAAAAAAGGCTTTGGTTTCATATCCAGACACTACTGCTTTTAATCAAATTCTTGTTAATAATGGTCGAAATGGTTCTATTGGTGGCGATGTTTTAAAACGATTCAATTGGTTTTTAGATTATAAAAACGAGAAATTTTATTTCAAAAAAAACAATTTGTTTTCCCTTCCATTTGAATATAACATGTCGGGTATAGAAATTCAGCATGCAGGTTTACAATTAATCAATCAAATTGTAAGAGTTCAGCCTCCAAAAAAAACAGCTAATCAAAATGAAATTATTTTTGATGATGATTTAAAATTCACACAAAAATTTGAGCTAAAACCTATTTTTTCAATATATGCAATTCGTAAAGATTCTCCCGCAGAAAAGGTAGGATTACAAGTAGGAGATAAAATCCTTAAAATTAATAATAAACAAGCCCATCAATTGACGATGCAATGGATAATGGATTTATTTCAGTCAAAAGATGGTAAATGGATTTCGATTTTAGTCGAGCGAAATGGTGAGCAAATAAAATATAAATTTCAATTGAAAAAAATTCTATAAAAAAAGTCCCACTTTTAATGGGACTCTTCTTTATGAATTTGGAAACGTTTTCTTTTTTACTAGCGGACTAACTTCTTCCTTAACAACTACAGTTCCTTTTATTCTTAGTGGAATCATACCGTTTTCTTTGTTAGTAGCATTGGTTTCAATGGTAATAGTTTTACTTATTGGACCCGGATTCATATTATATTGAACCTTAATTTGACCTTTTCCTCCAGGAGCAATAGGTTCTTTTGGCCATTCTGGAACCGTACAGCCACAACTCGATTTGGCATTTTTGATAACCAAAGGCGCATCTCCTGTATTGGTAAATTCAAAAATACGTATTCCGTTATCTTTTCCTTTTTCAACTTCACCATAATTAATGGTTTCTTCCTTAAATTCAATTTTAGCACCAGATTGAGCAATAGAAGAAAATCCTATCAGTAGGGTTAAATAAACAAGTAATTTTTTCATCATCTTATAAATTAATAGGTTGTTGTAAAAATAATTAAATATAAGCAACCAACAAACTACTCCTAACATTTTTTTTATTTTCGTTATATAGTTACTTTTGCAGTTAATAACACAAAAAACATACCAAAGTTTACGTTTAGGTATTTTTAGTAGCGAATGGCTCGGGACTTATTTATCAACTAAATTGTCATCCTGAGCTTTGTCGAAGGGCAGCTGTCCGCTATACGAGGTGCCGCTCCCATCGGGGCTAGAAAGCGAACTTTAGGATTTTTTTGTAATTATTAAAGAATTCAGAGTAAATCTGAAATCAAAAATCTAATATCTGAAATCTAAAATTATATGATTCCTGCACAATTCAACGCTAAAGAAGTAGAACAAAAGTGGTACGACTACTGGATGAAAAACGATTATTTTACATCCAAACCCGACCACAGAACGCCGTACACCATTGTAATTCCGCCACCAAACGTAACGGGAGTCTTGCACATGGGACACATGTTGAATAACACCATTCAAGATGTATTAATTCGTCGTGCGCGTTTAAAAGGGTTCAATGCTTGTTGGGTGCCAGGAACCGATCATGCCTCAATTGCAACCGAAGCGAAAGTAGTAGCCAAGTTAAAAGAAGAAGGCATTAATAAAAACGATTTAACACGCGAAGAGTTCCTAAAACACGCTTGGGATTGGACCGAAAAATACGGAGGAACCATCTTAGAGCAATTAAAACAATTAGGTTGTTCTTGCGATTGGAGTCGTACTAAATTTACGATGGATGACGATATGTCAGCATCGGTAATTCACTCATTTGTAGATTTATACAACAAAGGATTGATTTATCGCGGTTACCGAATGGTAAACTGGGATCCAGAAGCTAAAACTACGTTATCTGACGAAGAAGTAATCTTCGAAGAACGTCAAGGAAAATTATATTTCATCAAATACAAAATCGAAGGTTCGGAAGATTTCTTAACCGTTGCAACAACGCGTCCAGAAACTATTTTTGGAGATACTGCAATTTGTATCAATCCAAATGACGAACGTTTTTCAAATTTAAAAGGTAAAAAAGCTATTATTCCTATTTGTGGTAGAATAATTCCTATCATTGAAGACGAATATGTAGATGTAGAATTCGGTACAGGATGTTTAAAAGTAACGCCAGCTCACGATACCAACGATAAAACGTTAGGGGATAAACATAATTTAGAAATCATCGATATTTTCAATGAAGATGCGACTTTGAATTCTTTCGGATTGCATTATCAAGGAAAAGACAGATTTGTAGTTCGTGAAGAAATTGCGAAAGAATTAGAAACAATCGGAGCGTTAGCAAAAACCGAAACACATTTGAATAAAGTAGGAACTTCTGAAAGAACGAAAGCGGTAATCGAACCAAGATTATCGGACCAATGGTTCTTAAAAATGGAAGATTTAGTAAAACCTGCCATCAAAGCCGTTTTAGAATCAGACGAAATCAAATTATATCCAAGTCGTTTTAATAATACGTATGCGCATTGGTTAAACAACATTCGCGATTGGAATATCTCACGCCAATTGTGGTGGGGACAACAAATTCCAGCGTACTATTTTGGTGACGGAAAAGAAGATTTCGTAGTAGCAGCAACCAAAGAAGAAGCTTTAGCTTTAGCTCAAGCCAAAACCAACAACAAACAATTAACCATAAACGACCTAACACAAGACGCGGATGCGCTTGATACTTGGTTTTCATCTTGGTTATGGCCAATGGCTGTTTTTGGAGGTGTTTTAAATCCAGAAAGTGAAGATTTTAAATATTATTATCCTACGAATGATTTAGTTACGGGACCCGATATTTTATTCTTCTGGGTAGCGCGTATGATTATTGCAGGTTACGAATATGCAGGCGAAAAACCATTTTCAAACGTATATTTAACCGGATTAGTTCGTGACAAACAAGGTCGTAAAATGTCGAAATCTTTAGGAAATTCGCCTGAACCACTTGGACTAATTGAAAAGTTTGGTGCTGATGGAGTTCGTGTAGGATTGTTATTGAGTGCTTCGGCAGGAAATGATATTTTATTCGACGAAGAATTATGCAACCAAGGAAAAGGATTTTCGAATAAAATTTGGAATGCTTTCAAACTAATCAAAGGTTGGGAAGTAGCGGATATTGCACAACCAGAATCGTCTAAAGTAGCGATTGAATGGTACGAAGCGAAGTTGCAACAAACCTTAGCCGAAATCGAAGATAATTTTGATAAATACAGATTATCAGACGCGTTAATGGCGATTTACAAATTGGTTTGGGACGATTTTTGTTCGTGGTTCTTAGAAATGATCAAGCCAGGTTACCAACAACCAATCGACCGCGCTACGTTTGAAAAAGCGATTGAAATGTTAGAGGCGAACTTGAAATTGTTACATCCATTCATGCCGTTTTTAACGGAGGAAATTTGGCATCATATTGCAGAAAGAACGCCAGAACAAGCGTTGATAGTAGGTGAGTGGCCAAAAGCAAAAGCATTTGACGAAAAATTAATTACCGATTTTGATTTTGCAACGGAAGTAATTTCTGGAATTAGAACGATTCGTAAAGACAAAAACATTCCGTTTAAAGATGCGATGGAATTAAAAGTGGTGAACAACGAAAAAGCGTCAACGTATTTTGATTCCGTGATTCAGAAGTTAGGAAACTTGACGACGTTAGAATATGTTGCGGATAAAGTAGATGGCGCATTATCATACCGTGTGAAATCGAATGAATATTTTATTCCAATCACAGGAAACATTGATGTAGAAGCGGAGATTGCAAAATTAACCGAAGAGTTAAACTACACTAAAGGATTCTTACGCTCGGTGCAAGGGAAATTGTCTAACGAGAAATTCGTAGCCGGCGCACCGGAACAAGTAATTGCCAACGAACGCAAAAAAGAAGCCGACGCTTTAGCAAAAATTGCAACTTTAGAACAAAGTTTAGCGAGTTTGAAATAATTACCAAAATGGTTTATATATAAAATCCCGAGTGTGAGCTCGGGATTTTTTGTTTTTTTTGTGTTCACGAGCGTGACGCTCGCGCTAGCGGGGGAGCTCGGGATTTTTTTGAATGTTAAGTTATTTGTATAGTTTAAGTTTGAATTTTAATATTTAGTTTCAGATTTTCTTCAAGGAAACCCCCAATTAATCATTATATAAAATATAGTATTTCCTCTATTTTGTTGTTTTTTCGTATAATGGATAAGTAGTCGAATCTTTTCCATTTTTAGAGAAAAATTCATCCACATTGTAAAGATTTTGAAGGTCAAGATTTACCATATTTTTGAGACTTTGTTTAAATTCACTTATTTGTTCAAAATTTGCTATTGCTAATCTCATGTATTCTTGATTTAATTGCTCTTCCGATAAATTGTCATTAATTTGTGATGTAATATTATTAAATAAAAAGATTCCGAATTCAGTTAACTTATGTCCAGTTTTATCAGATAACCAATAATTTTTCTCCATTGTAGAGTGGAGTATAGAAAATAAAAAGTCATAACTTTTTTGACTACTAACCATGCCATGAACAACACCCTTTTCTGTATAAACAATATCTGATAATCTATTGATTAAAACATTCATCGATTCATATGCATCTAACCTTTTGTCAAGAATTTTTTTATAGTAATCTTTCTTATAGTTTGAGTTATGAATTCTCCAATTAAAATAGGAAGTCAGTATTGCTGATAAAACTGAACTAGATAATATTGCTAGTAATATTTGTGTGGTGTTCATAAAGTAGTATTTTTGGTTTATGAATATAATTAATTACAAGTAGTAAGGATATTTGGAATTCGCCAATGCTTTTGAGTTTGTAAATTAGCTTATACTGAAATTGTAATTATTGTTTAGTTCTGTATTCATGTAGTTTCGTTTTATATTCTTCAAATTCTTTTTTTCTTCTATCAATCATTTCTTCTTCAAGAATCCAATTAAAACTTTCATTCATTATGTAAATGTTGTCATTTTCAAAAGGATTGTTGTTTGTCTTTCTAACCCAGTAAAAGGGTGTAATTACAGCATCATATGTTTTTAATAAATCAATGACTTTTAATGCAAATTGTTGATTGCACTGATGATATTGGTAAAGCCAATCGATTGATAATTCTCTGAAAGGATATCCAAATGAAGTATTGTCAAAAAAATATAGTGTTTTTGCAATCCATTTAGTACTAGTTTTTGGATATTTTAAAACAATCTGAAGTAATTCTCTTTTTTGATAAATTTCAATAAGACTTTGGTCGTCAAAATTAATTGAACTTTGTTTTCCACCGGATAGTAAATTTGTTAAGATTCCATTTCCACAAACTTTTCTGCCAAACCATGCTATTAGTGCTTCTTCTAAAAGAAAAGCCTCTTCTTCAGTTAAATTATCTATAACTTCATGCTGATATTCAAGATTTAATTCAGAAAGTTCTTTAAAAATCAAATGCTTTAATGATAGTTGAATATTTGGAAATTTATAAATTCTACTAAAATAGTCAACTTGTTTTTCGAACTCTTTAATATGTTGACTGTATCTCTTTCCTTTTCCTTTTCCTACATAGAAAGGAAGTTGTGTTCTTGGATCAATCAAAAGGTAAACATTGTAATTTTTTTCTATATCCATTTTAACAAAATTTAACTACACATTAAAATGTGCTATTTCTCAAAAA
Source organism: Flavobacterium sp. UBA6203 (assembly GCA_002421645.1). The sequence goes on along the minus strand of DIST01000043.1, from coordinate 4,632 downwards.
TAATAAAAAATTCTTACAAATCATCCAACAAATATTAGTTCACAATACTCTTTCTAACTCGCTATTTGCTTTTTTAATTGCTGTGTTGTGTTTTTTATAAAGGCTTCTTTTCCTTTTTTGGCATCATTTATCATGGCTTTTATGTCGGCAGGAATGGTAAAGTATTTATCAGCCCATAAATGGATTTCTACAATAATAGGCAATAAATCTATAGCTTTTGGTGTAAGTTTATATAACACCTTTGCTTTACTTTCAGGATGTTCTAGTTTTTCGATAAGCTCATTTTCTTCCAAATTTTGTAGTCTTGCAGCCAAAATATTGGTAGCAATTTTTTCTTCCGATTTTAAAAATTCCCCATAAGTCGATTTTTGACGAAACATCATATCTCTAATAATCAATAACGACCATTTATCGCCCAAAATATCAAGGGTACAACTAATTGGACAGTCCGATCTTTTTTTATTTTTTTCCATAACTATAAAAATATTTCAAAATTTCACTTGCATTTTGAAAGTAGTTTGTATATTTGCACTTGCAAAAAGCAAGCAAATTTATAAAATAATATTTAAAAGAAACGAAATGAAACCAACAATTTTAATTACAGGTGCTTCTTCAGGCTTTGGGTTGTTAATCGCAAACCAATTACATAAATCAGGCTTCAATGTAATTGGCACCAGCAGAAATCCCGAAAAATATGCGGCAACTGTACCGTTCAAAATGATTGCATTAGACTTAGATTCAGAGCAATCCATTACTACTTTTTCAGAAAGACTTTTCAAAGAAACGACTCAATTAGACGTTCTTATTAATAATGCCGGATTTTATGTATCAGGAATTGCTGAAGAAACTCCTATTGAGTTAGGAAGACAACAATTAGAAACCAACTTCTGGGGAACAATCAAGGTTACCAACGCGATATTACCACACTTTAGAAAACAAAAATCAGGTAAAATTATTACGGTAAGTTCTATTATTGGACTTGTCTCTTTTCCAAATACGGCTTACTATGCTGCTTCCAAACACGCTTTAGAAGGCTATTTCAAATCCTTACGATATGAATTGAATGAGTTTAATATTGAAGTTGCTATGATTGAACCTGCGGCTTTTAAAACCAATGTCATCAATAATTCAACGGCTACAGTAAATAAAATTTCCGATTATAACACTTTAAGAAATAAGATTCAAAAATTTTCTGATGCTTTATTAGACAAGGCAGAAGATCCAATTCTTGTAGCCGAAAGAGTAATCAAAGTGATTCAAACGAAGCATCCAAAATTCAGAAATGTTGTGGGTAAAGGTTCTTCAACGCTAATTAACATGCAGCATTTTGCTTATGGAACTTTAGAAAAAAGTATTCTGAAACAATTAAACCAATAATACCATTTTAAAATTTACAATTATGAAACATCTTATTATTTATTCGCACTTAAATCCTGCAAGTTTTACAAAAGCTATTGTTGATGAAGTTGAAAAAAAAGCAATTGCTAGAGGAGAAGAAGTAAAAATTATCGACCTTTATGGAGAGAAGTTCAATCCGGTTTTAGATATGCCCGATATTGAGTACATGTTTATGGGTAAGGAAATACCAAATGATACAGTGCATTATCAAAAATTGATACAATGGGCAGATCATTTGACTATTGTTTACCCAATGTGGTGGGCGCAAATGCCAGCGATGTTAAAAGGATTTATCGATAGGGTTTTTACGCACGGATTTGCTTATAAGATTACTGAAAATGGTTCAGTAGGTTTATTGAGTGAGAAAACAGCGCATGTTTATATCAATACCAATACACCAACAGCTATTTATGAAGAAACATTAATGAATCAAGCCCAAATAAGAGTAATTGAACAAGGTGTTTTTGAATTTTGTGGGATTAAAACCGAAACTACTTTTTTTGGTCAAGTTTCAAGCGGAAAAGATGCATTACGAAAAAGTTATTTAGAAACGATAAAGTAAAATTATGAAAGCATTCATCGTAAAAAAATACGGCAAAAAAGAAACATTACATCTAACTGATGTGAATGAGCCAACCCTAAACGAAAATGAAGTTTTGGTTCAAATTGATGCTGCGGGTGTGAATTTATTGGATTCACTTATTAGAAATGGAGAATTCAAACTGTTTTTACCTTACAAAACGCCTTTTGTAAACGGACATGACATGGCAGGTGTGATTACAAAAGTAGGAGCGAAAGTTGCTAAGTTTAAAGTAGGAGATGAGGTTTATTCTAGAGTTGGTGATTTCAGAATTGGCACTTTTGCAGAACAAATCGCAGTCAATGAATCCGATTTAGCGCTGAAACCCAAAACTATTTCAATGGAAGAAGCGGCTTCCATTCCTTTGGTTGGATTAACGTCTTGGCAAGCGCTGGTGGAAATTGCAAACTTGAAGAAAGGTCAAAAAGTTTTTATTCAAGCAGGTTCCGGAGGCGTGGGAACTTTTGCTATTCAGTTAGCAAAACATCTTGGAGCTTTTGTGGCTACTACAACGAGTTCGGCAAATACGGCTTTGGTTAAAAGTTTGGGTGCGGATTTAGTAATTGATTACAAAACACAAGATTTTGCTACCATTTTAAAAGATTACGATGTTGTTCTTCATAGTAATAGAGAAGCTGAGGTTCTTGAAAAATCTTTAAAAATTCTAAAACCTGGCGGAACACTTGTTTCATTAACTGGTCCACCAACTGCCGAATTTGCTAAGAAAATTGGTTTGGCTTGGCCTTTTCAAATGCTAATGGGTTTATTGAGTATGTCGGTAAGACGAAAAGCTAAGAAACTAAACGTCAATTTCAATTTCTTATTTATGAGAGCAGATGGCAAACAATTAACTGAAATTACCCAATTGATTGAAGCCGGAAAAATTCGTCCAATAGTTGATAAAGTGTTTCCGTTTGAACAAACTAATGAAGCGTTGGCTTATGTTGAATCAAGTCGCGCTAAGGGAAAAGTTGTTATAAAAGTGAAATAATTGGTTCGTTTGCCCTATGTTGATAGTAACGCTCATAGGGTAACGAATCAGTTTTTATAGCTATAATGAAACATGCCCCAAATAGCGTTTAACTTTTTGAGGCAGGTTCAAGTATTTTGGATTCTTAATTTTTAGTGTTCTTTAATTTTTTCTAAAGTCGTATCTAAAACACGTTGGATTTTTTCTAAAGCTTCAAAAAAGGCTTTTTCTGCGCTATCAGCTGTTGCGGTAACAGCAATCGGTTGTTTTTTTTCTACTCTGGCTTCAATAACACATTTTTTATCGTTTGGAGTGGATTTATTTCCATTTTCGTCAGAAACGTGCACTTCTATTCGGGTTACGATTTCGTCAAATCTTGCTAATTCATTTTTAATTTCGTTGGTAAAGAATTCTGAAAAACGGCTTCCGCCTTCAATGTTTTTGTCGGTGTGAATTTGAACTAACATAGCTTTAAGGGTTTAAATTAATAATACTTAAAGTTACGAATATTCTTTCAGTTTTACAACTTTTATAAGTTAAAAAACCTATAATTTAATCTTTTGTATATTCTAAGATATCTCCTGGCTGACAATCTAAGACTTTGCAAATGGCTTCGAGTGTACTAAAACGAACGGCTTTTGCCTTTCCTGTTTTTAAAATGGATAAATTAGCCAACGTAATATCCACCTTTTCCGAAAGTTCGTTGAGCGACATTTTTCGTTTCGCCATCATCACATCTAAGTTTACTACTATTGCCATAAGTTACACTGTTAATTCGTTTTCTTCCTGAAGCTCGATACCGCGTTTGAAAATTTGGGCAATCACCAAAAGCGTAATTCCCATAAACAACCAAACATCGCCACCCGCAATTTTTAAATGCTGAATAGACGGAATCGTAACGCCTTGTTGTACCATGTTTTCTGAAAAGTTGGTTCCCCAAATAGCGAAAATAGCAATTCCTAAAGTCAAATAAGCCACACTAAAAATAAAACGATTGACATCTTTATTAAAGGGTTGGGCTAAATTGAGTTTTTTATCGTGAATGATTTTGATAATCAAATAAAATAGTATGGCTTTTAAAACCGCCACAATACTCATTAACGAAGTTAACGTCACAAAATGACTTTGATTAAATTGATATAACGAAGACAAATCGATATGGTTCCAAAAATACGATGAACCAATCGGGTTAATGAATAAAGTAAAAAAGGTGTTTACTAGAAACCCACCAGCATCAATTCCTAACCCAATAAAAATTATCCAAGCCAATACATACAATACGTTTAGCATCTGTTGTGCACTAATTTTAATTTCCATAGAAGTAAATATTAAAAGTTAATGATGCAAATTACAATAAAAATTTATTGAAAAACAATAAAAATATACTTTTTTTTGATAAATAACAATAATGTGTTTTAGGACAATTGTAAAATAATGCATAAAAAAAATCTCGAGATATACTCGAGATTTTAAATTTTAAAATACTATTTGCACTTTTCTAAGGCTTCAGCAAATTGTAATATGCTTTCAATATTGTTTCTAAATTCTTTTTTCTCCACCCTTGCCAATAAATCAGGACAACCGATGGCTAATTCTTCAAAACGTTTTTTAGGAGACATCATCCAAGAAGCACTAGCATTAGATTTTCCTTCAGATTCGTTCGCTTTTTTAATAATGATTTCTC
>DIST01000015.1:435-6272 GCA_002421645.1 Flavobacterium sp. UBA6203 | reverse complement strand
ACGATATAAATATAACCTTCAAAAACGGGCTCTTTATCGCGTTTTGGCGTAACTAAAATCTTATTGATTAACTGATTTCTATCGTCATAAAATGTGCTTTCTAATTTGTATTTGTAGTAATTAAAAGCATTATCGGCAATAGGAGAGACCATATTAATTCCTAAATCAACATAATTTTCGTAAAAATCATAATTGGTGTTCAAAGCCGTATTATAGCTAAAACCATTGTCATCTCCTGCAATTTTAGAAGCAATAATTTCCTCTTTTAAATTATCAGGTTTTTGGAATTTAATTTTAGAAACCGTTTCCGATTGGTAAATAATACCACTTCGCGTAGAATCTAAATTACCATCTAAGTCACCAATTTCAAAACCCATAAATTTCTTAGGAATATCTTTTGCTCTAAAAATACCTCTTGAATAAAAGTCAGCTTCAAACTTATCGGTCTTAGCCGCATTCTTCTTTCTAGATTTAATAGCATTTCTAATGATATCGTTTGCAGGATTTTCACCATTAACAACAACAACTTCTTTCAATTGAAAATCTTCTTCTTGTAAAGTAACATCAAATTCATACGGGAAACTCGTAATGTTTAAAATATTTTTCTGGGTCTTGTATCCTAAGTATTGAAAAATCAAATGCACATTATTTTTTTCCGTAATATTCAATTCATATTTCCCCAATTCATTAGAAGTGGTTCCTACATAAGTATTCTCAATATAAATGTTAACAAACGGTAGCGGATTTCCATCTTTATCTTTGACAGTTCCTTTTATTTGAGAAAACGTAAATGAGCTTACAAACAATAGAGTAAATAAAATTTTATTCATAAGAGTTTCTTTTATAGACGAATGTTTTTTTGAAAAGGTTGTATTATCAAAATGATTTTAATGCTAACTCGTAACTTTTTAATCCAAAACCAATAATGATCCCTTTTGCATTTGGTGATATATAGGACTGATGGCGAAAAGATTCTCTTGAAAAAGTATTGGATATGTGAACTTCAACAACGGGTGTCGTAATCGATTTTATTGCATCGCCAATTCCAATAGAAGTGTGTGTATAAGCTCCAGCATTTAAAACTATACCATCATAATCAAAGCCTATTTCTTGAATTTTAGAGATGATTTCACCTTCAATGTTGCTTTGAAAATACTCTAAAGTAACAGTTGGAAACTGAACTTGTAATTTTTCAAAATAGGATTCAAAAGTTTCATTTCCATAAACTTCAGGTTCTCTTTTACCTAGTAAGTTCAGATTGGGGCCATTGATGATAATAATCTTCATGAGAATTGTTTTTGTAAAAATAAAAAAACCATTCCTTATGAGAATGGTTTTAGCAAAATATTATAAGTTTTATTGTTAAAACATATACCCTAAAGAAAATTGAATTACCGAATTTTTTATATCCGCCTCTTTTTTGGCTTCAGTTAATCCTGCTACATATCTGCCAGAAATAAAAATTCCATCTGTTATTTTAAAACTTAAACCTCCAGCTAAACCAATATCAAATGTTTTGGTGTCGTTAGTATCTATTTTATTTCGTTCACTAACTAAAACGGATGCTTGCGGACCAAGTTCTAAACTCAATTTATTTGTAGTTAAATAGAATTTTGTTAATAAAGGTAAAGAGAGATAGCCCAATTCATTTTTTACTTGATCTCCTAATCCTTTTAATTCTGAGCCTTGAGTAGAGTATAAAAGTTCGGGTTGAATAGCAAAGTTTTCAAAAACTTTTAATTCTGTAACTATACCTGCATGATAACTAGTGATGGTTTTAAAATCAATTCCAGAAACTGATCCACCTGTATAATTCGCAAAATTTAAACCGCCTTTAATACCAAATTTCAAGAGTTGCGCCTGAGAAATACCAATTCCTAGAACTAGTAAAACCAACATAAAAATTGTTCTTTTCATTGTTTTATTTTTTTAAAACAACGCTGGTTTGCATTTTTTATTGTTTTTATCGACGAAATGCATTTTTCATCGTTTTTTAGAATTAATTGATAATCAATATTTTATGTTTTTATTGTGATTTAAATGATTAGTTTTTTTGTTAAAAAAATCAAAAATCGGAGATAAAAATTGAATTCTAAGTATTTGATTATTAACATTTTCAATAAATATTGTTAATAAAGTTGTTAATAACATAACATAAAATGTGATTTTGTAAAAAAAAATGATATAAATTTGTCTCATTAACTTTAAATTTAAACTAAAATGAAAAAAGTTTTATTCGCTGCAATTGCAGTAATGGCATTTGGAGTATCTAATGCACAGGAAATGAAATTTGGTGTAAAAGCTGGTTACAGTAGCACAAATTTTACTGGAGATGCTGACGGTGGAGACGCTAGAGGTGGTTTTTACGTTGGTGGTTTAGTAGATTTCACAGTATCTGAAAAATTCCATGTTCAACCAGAATTAATGTATTCTACAGAAGGTGCTAGTGATGATGCTGGTATTGATTATTTAAGATTACCTATTATGGCTAAGTATTATGTTGTAGAAGGTTTGTCTTTACAAGCAGGACCAGAAATTGCATTTAAAATTGCTGCTCAAGAAGATCTTGTAGATGAGGCTACTAAATCTTTAGATTTTGGTTTAGGATTTGGTGCTGGTTATGAATTGTCGAATGGTTTAATGTTCGATGCTCGTTATAATCTTGGTTTAGCTAATATCTCTGATGTTGATGGTTTTGATTTCGGAAATGCTGGTATTCAAATTGGTTTAGGATATAGATTCTAACTTGAAAAAAGTAATATGCTTAATTTAATCCCGCTTCGGCGGGATTTTTTTATTGCTATAAATTACCTACATTTGATAAATGAGCACTTGGCAATCGTATATAAAAGAATATCAAAATTATCTGCGCTTAGAGCGTGGGCTTTCTAAAAACACTATTGATAATTATACTTTTGATATAGAAAAATTGGTGTTTTTTTTAGAAAAACATAATACTAATGTTTCGCCATTACACATTTCTGAAGAAATTATCCAACAGTTTATTTATGAAATTTCATCGCAAGTTAATGCTAGAAGTCAATCAAGAATTATTTCAGGTTTAAAGAGTTTTTTTAATTATTTAATTTTTGAAGATTATCGAAAAGACACGCCTTTAGAATTAATTGAGGTGCCTAAAACCGGAAGAAAACTACCTGATACTTTAGCTACAGAAGAAATTGATACTTTAATAGGTGCTATTGATTTGTCTACTTCAGAGGGAGAGCGCAATAGAGCCATGTTAGAAACCTTATACAGTTGTGGTTTGAGAGTTTCGGAGTTGGTAGGTTTAAAAATTTCCGACTTATTTTTTGAAGAGGGTTTTATTAAAATTACAGGAAAAGGAAACAAACAACGATTTGTGCCTGTAGGTCAATCTACTATAAAATACATAACTTCTTATTTTAATTTAATACGTGTGCATTATCCAGTTCAAAAAGGTCATGAGGATACGTTGTTTTTGAATAGGAGAGGAAGACAATTAACTCGTGCTATGGTTTTTACTATTATAAAAGATTTAGCGGTAAAAATCAACTTAAACAAAACAATAAGTCCACATACATTTCGACATTCATTTGCAACGCATCTTTTAGAAAACGGTGCCGATTTGCGTTCCATTCAATTAATGCTAGGTCATGAATCAATCACTACTACAGAAGTGTATATGCATTTGGATAGAAAGTTTTTATCGGAAGTTTTGAATAACTATCATCCACGTAAATAGTATTCAGTCTCAGTATTCAATAACAGTTTCGGATATAAAAAAGGGATTTTCAAAATTTTGAAAACCCCTTTTTAAAATATTTACTGTTAACTGCGACTGAATACTGCGACTTAAAAATTACTTCGCAATATTGACAGCTCTAGTTTCTCTAATTACCGTAATTTTCACCTGTCCAGGATATGTCATTTCAGTCTGAATTTTTTGTGAAATATCAAAAGAAAGATTAGCTGCTGCTTCATCAGAAACTTTTTCGCTTTCAACAATCACACGTAATTCTCTACCTGCCTGAATTGCATAAGCATTTTTTACACCATTAAATCCAAATGCAATATCTTCTAAGTCTTTCAAACGTTGGATGTAAGAATCCAATACTTGTCTTCTTGCTCCAGGACGTGCACCAGAAATAGCATCACATACTTGGATTATTGGAGAAATCAATGATTTCATTTCTATTTCGTCGTGGTGTGCTCCAATAGCATTACATACTTCTTCTTTTTCACCATATTTCTCTGCCCATTGCATACCTAGTATTGCGTGAGGCAATTCACTTTCTGTATCTGGTACTTTTCCAATATCGTGTAATAAACCAGCTCTTTTAGCTAATTTAACGTTTAATCCTAGTTCAGCCGCCATAATACCACATAACTTAGCTACCTCTCTTGAGTGTTGTAACAAGTTTTGTCCGTAAGAAGAACGGTATTTCATTCTACCCACAACTTTAATTAATTCAGGGTGTAATCCGTGGATTCCTAAATCAATAACAGTACGTTTACCTGTTTCGATAATTTCTTCGTCGATTTGTTTAGCTGTTTTAGCTACAACTTCTTCGATACGAGCTGGGTGAATACGTCCGTCTGTTACCAATTTGTGTAGAGCTAAACGAGCGATTTCTCTTCTTACTGGGTCGAAACATGATAAGATGATAGCTTCTGGTGTGTCATCTACAATAATTTCAACTCCAGTAGCTGCTTCTAAGGCTCTAATATTACGACCTTCACGACCAATAATTCTACCTTTTACATCGTCAGATTCAATATTAAATACGGATACACAGTTTTCAACTGCTTCTTCAGTTCCAACTCTTTGTATGGTATTAATAATGATTTTCTTTGCTTCTTGTTGAGCTGTCATTTTAGCCTCTTCAACAGTGTCTTGAATGTAAGACATAGCGTTGGTTTTTGCTTCTGCTTTTAGGCTTTCAACTAATTGATTTTTTGCATCTTCAGCAGAAAGTCCAGAGATGGCTTCTAATTGTTCTACCTGACTTTTGTGAAGTTTATCAATTTCTTGTTGTTTTTTGTCTAAATATTCTATTTTGTTATTGTAATCAGCAATTTTAGCTTCAGCATCATCAGCTGCTTTTTTTGCTCTTGCTAACTCATTAGAAACTTGAGATTCTTTGTCGCGCGTTCTTTTTTCGGCTTCAGCCATTTTTTTATCACGTGCTAGAATTACTTGTTCATGCTCGGTTTTTAATTCTAAAAATTTTTCTTTGGCTTGAAGTATTTTATCTTTTTTTGCAGCTTCTGCTTCTGTTTTTGCATCTTTTAAAATGGAAGCAGCTTCCTTTTTTGCATTTTTAATTAAGTTAGAAACATTGCTTTTTTCTAAAAATTTAGCAATACCAAAACCTCCAGCTATACCGACAACGATTCCAATTATTATGCTTACTATATCCATATGTTAGTTAAAAAAATTATATAAAAAAGCCTACATTAGGTGTTTGTATAAACTCTGTTATACAAGATTTGAGCTAACCTGCAGTTCAAACTTCCCACTAAAGGGCCTGTTATAGTTGCAAAGATTCACTCGTTTAATTTGTTAGTGTTGAGTTTATCAAATATATACTAATGTAGGCAGTATCTTTGTTTGTTAATGTAAGAACGTATTTATTTTGAGAGTAACTCACTCAATTTTTTGTCCAAATTTTGCAATCTGACTATATTTGTTTCATTATCTTGAGAATTGTTGATTTGTTTTTGTTCTACTTGAGCTGCAAACTGCAAAGCACACATAGCTAAAACATCTTGTTTGTCTCTTACGGCATAACTTTGTTCAAACTGTTTTATCATAGCATCTATTTTTTTAGAAGCGCTTCTAAGCCCTTCTTCTT
>DIST01000015.1:0-262 GCA_002421645.1 Flavobacterium sp. UBA6203 | reverse complement strand
TCTATGTTTTTCTTTTCAAGCTGAACGACTTTTTGGTTGAGCTTAAAAAATTTAACTTCGAGAGAATCAATTAATTCAGATAATTCAGTCATTAATGATAAATTCATTTCATTATTTCACAAAGTTAGCATTAGTATTCAAAAATAGCAATACTTTTTATTAATTTTTATGAATTAATTTTAAGTATTCATAACTGATTGATTGTTATTGTTTTAAATAACGTATCTTTTTTGACTGTTTTAATATAATTTTTTTTCCTATT
>DIST01000064.1 GCA_002421645.1 Flavobacterium sp. UBA6203 | reverse complement strand
AATTTTTATCGGTCCAATAAAAATGAGTGTAATCAGATTCGTAGTTTATTATTGGATTTTCAAGCATCGTTGAAATCCACTTTAAAGCATCAGTATTTACGTTATATAAACCTATTTTTGATGAAATGCTATCGTAAATCCAAACTTGATTTTGAGATGATAATGATACAGCATCTAAAGTTATTGGTATTGGTTTTAAATTGAAATCGATTTTTTTGATCTCATTTAACTGATTGTCCAAAAGTATAATTGTATTAAAGTTTTTATAAAATACTACAATTTGTAATGGATTTTGAAAGTCAACTTTTGTGATTTTACCTAGATTGATATTATTGTATTGATACGTCTTGGAACTATTTTTTTTTGAAAGGGTATTGTTTTTAATACTGTAAAGATTGAATTGATTGTCATATCCTAAAAATACATCACATTCATGTTCTATAGTTTCTATTTTTTTTACAGATAATATTCCCTGACTCTTTACGGAAAGACAGATTAGATTTAAAATAAATACAAATAAAGTTTTTTTTAGCAACATTCGATAAACGATTTCTGGAAATCAGCGTCTAATATACTACTTTAACATAAAAAAGGAGTTAAATTGTGTAACAAAATACACTATGTGTAGTCTATAATATACATCTATAACATTTGAAAAGAATGAGAAAAATTATTATTGCTTCGATTTTAATGATTTCTGGGTATCTAAATGCTCAGAATTTCCAAGGTATGGCGGTTTATGAATCTAAAACCAGTACAGCTGATTTTATGAAAGGCATGAGTGGGAATCGTGATATTACTCCTGAAATGCAAAAACAAATTGAAGACAGAATGAAAAAAATGTTTGAGAAAACCTTTATTTTAAACTTTGATAAATCGGCTTCTATTTACAAAGAAGAAGAGAAATTAGATGCTCCAGGCCAACAAAGTGGAGGGAGAATGATGATGTCGATGATGGGGGGTGGGGGAACCCATTATAAAAATGCTAAGGATAAACAATATATTGTTGATAAAGAATTTTTTGGTAAGGAGTTTTTGATTAAAGATTCATTACCTAAATACGAATGGAAATTAGAAGGTGAGTCCAAACAAATTGGAAATTATACTTGTTTTAAAGCTACTGCAGTTGTAAAAGTGAGTGAATCTGATTTTAGAAATTTCAGATTTAGAAATAAAAACAATGAAGGTAAAGACGATGTAAAAAAGCCAACAACAGTAAAAGATACTGCAAAGTCAAAGAAAACTAATTTTACAGACGACTGGGAAATGCCAAAAGAAAATGTAATTACAGCATGGTATTGTCCTGAAATTCCAGTGAATCAAGGTCCGGAAAATTATTGGGGATTACCAGGTTTAATCTTAGAGGTTAATGATGGTAAAACCGTTATTTTATGTTCAAAAATAGTTTTAAATTCTAAAGAAAGAGTTGAAATTAAACCGGCTTCAAAAGGTAAGGTTGTTACTCAAAAAGAGTTTGATGAAACTGTAAAAAATAAAATAGAAGAGATGCGCGAGATGAATTCTGGGCCTGGAGGGGGTAATCGTATGCAGTTTAGAATGAGTAGATAAGCCATTTTTATGAAAAAACTAATTTTATTTTTTTTAGCACTTACATCTAGTGCTTTTTCTCAAAATATACGTTTCGAGGGAACCGTTAAAGATACTTCAGGAGTAGGTTTGGAAATGGCAAATATTATGGCTATAAATCAGCAAACTAAAGCTATGGATGCCTATGCCATTACTAATGAAACGGGAAAATTTACGCTTAATTTAAAGCCAAGTACAACTTACACGATAAAGGTTAGTTATATTGGTTTTCAAACATTTGAAAAATCTGTAACGACAGGAACTTCAAATATTAATTTCCCCGTAGTCTTAAAAGAAGGTACTCAATTAAAAGAAGTTGAAATTGTGCATGAAATGCCTGTGAGTGTTTCAGGTGATACAATTATTTACAATTCCGATTCATTTACAAATGGAACGGAAAGAAAACTGGAAGACGTACTTAAAAAACTTCCTGGAGTTGAGGTAAATAAAGATGGTGAAATTGAAGTGGAAGGTAAGAAGGTGCAAAAAGTAATGGTGGAAGGAAAAGATTTTTTTGATGGAGATACCAAATTAGCCACAAAAAATATTCCAGCGGATGCTTTAGATAAGATTCAAGTTCTTCGTAATTATAATGAAGTTTCTAATTTAAAAGGATTAGAAAACAATGAAGAAAGTATTGCATTAAACATCAAACTGAAAGAAGGGAAAAAGAATTTTTGGTTTGGAGACATGAGTGCAGGAATTGGAGTTGGAATGGAAGACACACGCTACATCGTAAATCCAAAATTATTTTATTATAATCCAAAATACAGCTTAAATGTTATAGCCAATGTGAATAATATCGGAGAATTGCCATTAACGGCTCAAGATTATTTTAAATTTACAGGAGGTTTTAAAAACATGATGCGTAAAGGAGGTTCTTCTTTTAATGTTTCTTCAAACGATTTAGGAATTTTAGGTCTTCGTAACAATCAAGCAGCCAATATTGAGTCGACTTTTGGTGCTGCGAATTTCAGTTTTAATCCTTCAAAAGCATGGACATTAAGTGGATTTGGAATTTTGTTAGGAAATAAAACAGAGATAGAAAATAAAACAATTTCTAATCGTATTGATAATTTGCCAGATGGTTCTTCTCAAACTATTACTGAAACTAGAGAAGATTTTACAAAACAAAAGAGCAATCAAGTTTTGTTGAAGTTGAGTTCGAGTTATGTTCCTTCCGAGAAATTACATTTTGATTATGATGCGTTGATTAAAATTTCTGATCAAAAAGAGAATACAAGCGTTTTTTCAAGTTTGCTTTCTGATATTTATACAGCTAAAAAGCAAAATCCATTTTCAATCAATCAGAATTTGAATTATTATTATACTTTAAATGATAAACATGTTTTTGCATTTGAAATGCAACATTTATATCAAAATGAAGATCCGTTTTATAATGCTAATCTAGAAACTTTACCTTTCGCTCCATTATTAACAGGTTATGTGAATGAAGGGGTAGGTGTTAGAGATGATATTACTCAAAAACGTTATGTTCAAACAAATAAAGTAGATGCGAAGTTTGATTATTATTATATGGTTACTCCAAAAAGCAACATTAATTTAACTCTTGGAAATACGTATTCATATCAAAATTTTGATTCCTCGATTTTTCAAATGCTGAATAATGGAACTCAAAATAATTTAACTGATGCAACAACTTATAATGATGTAAATTATGCTTTTAATGATGTGTTTTTAGGAGTACACTACAAATTTTTGTTAGGTAAGTTTACGTTCAATCCAGGATTTAGTGTACATCAATTTAATATGAATGATGAACAATTAGGGACTTCTAATAAGCAATCTTTCAATAGAATTTTACCTGATGTTTATGCGCTTTGGCAAATTAAAAAATCGGAAACATTAACCTATAACTATTCCTTAACTAATAATTTTACTGATATTAATAAATTAGCTCAAGGGTATGTGTTTTCAAATTATAACAGTTTGTTTAGCGGAAATCGTTATTTAGAAAATTCAACTTCTCAAGTACACTCATTACGTTATTTTAAATATAACATGTTTAATTTTGAGAATATTTTTGCTAATATTACGTATTCAAGACAAATTGATGCCATTAAAAATAGAGCTTTGCTGTTAGGGGTAAATCAAATATCTTCTTCGGAAAACATGAACTCTAATTTTCCTGATGAAACTTTTTCTGCAAGTGGAAATTATGGTCGTTCGTTTGCAAGATATTACAAAGCAAATTTTAGAGCAGGATTTAATTGGTCTAAAAATAACAACATCCGTGTTTATCCTGATTCTGATACAGATCCAAATAATAATCCAACAGAGATTCAAACAATCGAATCCTATTCTCAAAATTATAATTTGAGTTTTTCTACTAATTATAAAACGTTGCCAAATTTAACTTTGGGTTATAATTTTTCAATTAATGACAACTTTTCGGATGTGATTTATATTGATAGTCCAACGGTTACTTTGGAATATTATTTCTTAGATGCATTTTCATTCGTTTCGGAATATTCCTATTTTCATAATAGAAATAAAGCCAAAACAATCGATAGCGAATATGACTTTTTAACAGCTAGTTTAATGTATCAGAAAAAAGGTAGTAAATGGGAGTGGAAACTTTCAGGAACTAACTTATTAGATACAAAATCGCTTGACACGAATAGTTTTAGTCAGTTAGGAGGAACCAGTAGTTTTTCGAGCTATAGAGTGCAACCTAGATTTGTAATTTTAAGTTTAAAATATACTCTATAAAAAAAGCCTGACAGATGTCAGGCTTTTTTGTGAATAATAATTGCTATAATTTAAAAGCAGCTTTTACTTTATCTACGAAATCTAATTTTTCCCAAGTAAATAATTCAACTGTTACAGTTTTAGATTCACCACCTGGAGCATTAAAAGTTTTAGTTACGGTTTCAGGAGTTCTTCCCATGTGTCCGTAAGCAGCAGTTTCGCTATAAATAGGATTTCTTAATTTTAAACGTTGTTCAATAAAGTAAGGACGCATATCAAAAATGCTTTCCACTACTTTACTGATTTCTCCGTCTGTTAAATTTACTTTAGCAGTTCCATATGTATTTACGTTGATTGATGTTGGCTCAGCAACTCCAATTGCATAAGAAACTTGAACTAAAATTTCGTCAGCAACACCTGCAGCAACTAAATTTTTAGCAATATGACGTGTAGCATAAGCAGCAGAACGGTCTACTTTAGATGGATCTTTTCCAGAGAATGCACCACCACCGTGAGCTCCTTTTCCACCATACGTATCTACGATAATTTTTCTTCCTGTTAAACCAGTATCTCCGTGAGGTCCTCCAATTACGAATTTTCCTGTTGGGTTAATGTGGTATTTAATTGCATCATTAAATAAATGAGCATATTGAGGATTTTTAGCAATCACTCTAGGAATTAAAATCTCAATGATATCTTTTTTGATTTTTGCTAACATCGTTGGTTCATCAGCAAAATCATCGTGTTGCGTTGAAACTACTATAGCATCAATACGAACCGGTTTGTTATCATCAGAATATTCTAAAGTTACCTGAGATTTAGCATCCGGACGTAAGTAAGTGATTTCTTTGTTTTCTCTTCTTAAATCCGCTAATTCTTGAAGAATCTGATGTGATAATTTCAATGCTAATGGCATGAATTCAGCCGTTTCATTCGTAGCATAACCAAACATCATTCCTTGGTCACCCGCACCTTGCTCTTCTTTACTAGCTCTATCAACACCTTGGTTAATATCAGCAGATTGTTCGTGAATAGCAGATAAAACACCACAAGAATTCGCTTCAAACATATATTCGCTTTTTGTGTAACCAATTTTCTTGATTACATCTCTTGCGATAGTTTGTACATCTAAATAAGTATTTGATTTAACTTCTCCAGCTAAAATTACCTGTCCAGTTGTAACTAACGTTTCACAGGCTACTTTTGACTCAGGGTCAAATGCTAAAAAGTTATCAATTAATGCGTCTGAAATTTGATCCGCAACTTTGTCAGGATGTCCTTCACTCACTGATTCTGACGTAAATAAATAAGCCATAATAAATTATTTTTAAATTTTAAGCGAGGAAAAATAATTGCAGGTGCTGCCTAAAGGAGTAGTAATTACTGCTTTAGCATTTTTTAATGAGGTTGCAATCAGTTCAAATTTTTCCTCTTAGTTTTCGGATGCAAATGTATGAAATGAAATTGAATTCCAAATAGTTGTTAACTTATTTTTTTAAAAATGTAGTTTATCGGAATTTTTTAATGCTTCGTCGGAAATGTATTATGTGATTACTTGTTATTCATATATTTAAAATTCAAATTTTTAAAATATATAGATATGGTTAAAAAATTACTTTCTTTTAGCTTTTTGTTGGTTTCGTTTACATTTCAAGCGCAAAATTTAATTAGCGAAGGATTTGATACTTATGCTAATTTAGCTACGGCAGGTTGGACATCAACAAATCAAAGTACTGTTGTTGGAACTAATCCTGATTGGTTTCAAGGAAATCCCGCAGCTAGTGGTGGGCCTTTTGACTCCTATGCTGGAGCTACTAATTCTTATGTTGCATGTAATTACAATAGTACTGCAGGAGCCAATACGATTAGTAATTGGTTAATGTCGCCTGTAGTTAGTCTTGTTAATGGGGATGTTATTACGTTTTATACAAGAACAGTATCTTCGCCTGCATTTGCTGATAGATTACAATTAAGAATCAGTACTAATGGTGCTGCTTCTTCTAATCCGGTTGGTGCAACAGGGGTTGGGGATTATACTACTTTAGTATTGGATGTTAATCCTTCATTGGTGGCTACAAGTTATCCTAATGCATGGACTTTGTATAGTTATACTGTTTCTGGTTTGCCAACAGCTACTAATTGTAAAATTGCATTTAGATATTTTGTTACAAATGGAGGTCCTTCTGGAGCTAATTCTGATTATATTGGGGTAGATTCCTTTTCAGTTGATAGACCATTAAGCTCTGATTCGTTTTTCAAAAATAATTTTTCACTATATCCTAATCCCGTTAGTAATGTGCTAAATATTTCTATGAAAAATGAAATGACTATCAATAATTTGTCTATTACAGATTTAAATGGTAGAGTGGTCTCTTCAAGTGATTCAAATACTTCAATAGATGTTTCAGGCTTATCTTCTGGGGTTTATTTCATTTCTGTAGAAACAAATGAAGGTAAAGGAACTTCTAAGTTTGTGAAAAATTAATCTTATTACATGATAATAGATTTTAAAAAGAGGCTTTTGCCTCTTTTTGTTTTTATAGTTTTTATTTTTACTTCTAAACATTTTTTTAGATTAAAAATCTATTTATAATATAATAAATAACAAAATTTAGAAAAATAATCTATTTATTTTTTTATTGTAGAAAATAAATCTAATTTTGCCCTGTCAAACTAAAAGAAATAGAAGATGAACTTTACAATGTGCAATATGTGTATGATGATGTGGAACAATCCGCAGAGGAAACCTATTGCATAATTTTAAAAGTAAATTAATTCAATATAACCTCTGTCGAAAGCAGAGGTTTTTTTATTTCTAAAAACACAACAAATATGAAAATAGCCATTTACAATCCAAGACGATGTTGTCGAATGTGTAGCTGAATCAAACTCAGTAAAATTTTAGACATTTAAAAATACAATAACATCAAAAAATAAAATATCATGAGCACAAATAAATTTGCAACAAACGCTTTACACGCAGGACACGACACAACCAAAAACGCTGGAACAAGAGCAGTTCCAATTTACCAAACCACATCCTACGTTTTCAATAATTCAGACCACGCAGCCAATCTTTTTGGTTTAGCCGAAGCTGGTTTTATTTACACAAGATTAAATAATCCAACAAACGATATCTTAGAACAACGTTTAGCCAAATTAGAAGGTGGAATCGGAGCTGTTGTAACCGCTTCAGGAACTGCAGCAATATCAACCGCTTTATTAACATTATTAAAAGCTGGCGACCATATCGTGGCTTCCAATAGTTTATATGGAGGAACTTACAATTTGTTAAACGTGACTTTGCCAAGATTAGGCATCACTACAACATTTGTAGATCCATCAAATCCTGAAAATTTCTTAAACGCAGCACAAGAAAATACTCGAGTGTTCTTTGCAGAAAGTTTAGGAAATCCAAAATTAGATGTACTCGATTTAAAAGCCATTTCAAAAGCCGCACAAACCTACAAAGTGCCTTTTATTGTGGATAACACTGTGGCAACACCCTTTTTGCTAAACCCAATCGAACACGGAGCCAACATCGTCATTCATTCATTAACAAAATACATCGGTGGAAATGGAACTTCGCTTGGAGGTGTTATCATTGATGCAGGAAATTTCGATTGGAGCAACGGAAAATTCCCGGAATTTACAGAACCTTCTGCTGGTTATCACGGATTAAAATATTATGAAGTTTTAGGTGCTGCATCGTTCATTGCAAAAGTTAGAATAGAAGGATTACGCGATTTAGGAGCTTCTTTAAGTCCATTCAACGCATTTCAAATTATTCAAGGATTAGAAACATTGGCTATTCGAATCAAAAAACACAGTGAAAATGCATTGGAATTAGCGAAATGGTTACAAAAACGTCCCGAAGTGGCTTGGGTAAATTATCCAGGATTGATTTCATCAAAATATTACAATTTAGCCCAAGAATATTTGCCAGAAGGACAAAGTGGTATCGTTACTTTTGGATTAAAAGGTGGTTATGAAGCTGCTAAAAAAGTAGCCGATGAAACCCAATTTTTCTCATTGTTGGCAAATATTGGTGATACAAAATCATTAATTATTCATCCTGCAAGTACAACGCACCAACAATTATCAGAAGAGCAACAAATCACAACTGGAGTAACGAAAGATTTAATTCGTTTATCTGTTGGGTTAGAAGATATCGAAGATTTGAAAGCCGATTTACAAAGTGTTTTCGAAAAATTGCCAGTTCAAAATTTAGTTTAGGTTTTTGTTTGTTTGAAGGCTGCCGATAGACCTACCTAAAGGCAGTCTTTTTTTAAAAAGAAAGATGAGTACAATTCAAAAAATAGTGTTCCAAAATGTTTCATTGCAAAATGGAGTAGTCCAATCCAAAGTGATTTTGTCCTATCAATTGTTTGGACAACCAGTTGGTTCGGCGCCTTTGGTGGTTGTGAATCATGCATTGACAGGAAATTCGCAAGTTCTTGGTGAAAACGGTTGGTGGAAATCATTAATTGGCGATGATAAAATTATCGATACCAAAAAATATGCGGTTTTAGCTTTCAATATTCCTGGAAATGGCTATCAAGATGTAGAAAATTTGATTGAAAATTATCAAGATTTCACTACGTATGATATTGCTAATTTATTTTGGAAAGGAATCGATTCGTTCAAAGTGAATCAAGTTTTTGCTGTTATTGGCGGAAGTTTAGGCGGAGCAATTGCTTGGGAAATGGCAACAATTCGACCAAAAGCGATTGCGAATTTAATTCCAGTTGCTACAAATTGGAAAGCTTCTGATTGGTTGATTGGAAATGTGTTAATCCAAGATTTAATTCTGAATAATTCCAAAAATCCAATTCACGATGCCCGAATTCATGCCATGTTATTGTATCGAACACCCGAATCATTGCAAGAAAAATTCCATAACCAATTACAAAATTCGGAAGGATTGTTTCAAGTGGAAAGTTGGTTGTTGCATCATGGTGAAAAATTGCAAAATCGATTTCAACTTTTGGCTTACAAACTCATGAATCATTTATTGAAAACGACAGATATTTTTAAAAACAAAAATCAATCGGAAGTCATCAAAAGCATCTCATCAAACATTCATCTAATTAGCGTGGATACCGATTGTTTTTTTACAGCAAACGAAATTAAAACGGCTTTTCAAGAAGTCAAAAACTATAAAAACAATGCATTTTATCACGAAATCAAATCCATTCACGGACACGATGCTTTCTTGATAGAATTTGAACAACTAAACAACATACTAAAGCCTATATTTAATTAAGATGAAAATATTAAAATTTGGAGGAAAATCATTAGCAAACGGAGAAGGATTGCAAAAAGTAATTCAAACAATTGCTCAAAAATATTTCAATAACGAACCCATCGCAGTTGTAGTTTCGGCAAGAGGAAACGCTACTGATGAATTGGTAATTTTACTAAAAAAAGCACAAGCCAACATTAATTTTCAAGCGGATTTTGAGCAATTCAGAAAATACCAATTAGAAGGCTTGAAAGAAAATATCTTCGAAGAAGAATTCTTGGTTTTACAGAAATTATTAGAAGGCGTTTCGCTTTTAGGAGATTACAGCGAAAAAATAAAAGATCAAGTTATTGCGTATGGCGAAATTTTATCCGCAAAATACGTGGCTTATGTTTTAAACGAAAACAGTATCAAAGCACAATTCACCGATTCTCGTCAATTGATAAAAACCGATATTAACTTTGGAAATGCGCAACCAATCGATGCTGTTTCTAAAAGAAATGTTTTAGATTATTTCGAAAAAAACACCGATAAAGTCAACATCGTAACAGGTTTTATTGGTTCAACGTTACATAACGAAACCACTACTTTAGGAAGAAATGGAAGTAATTACACGGCTTCTTTATTAGCGAATTATCTAAACGCTGAAGAATTTCAAAATTACACACACGTTGACGGAATTTTTACTGCTAACCCTGATTTAGTGGCTGATGCGAAAAAAATCGAGCGTTTGTCATTTAACGAAGCGAATGAGTTAGCAAATTTCGGAGCGCAAATTTTACATGCCAAAACGATTATTCCTTTGGTAGAAAAAAATATTCCATTACGCATTTTAAATACGTTTAATCCTGAAAATGATGGAACATTAATCACTTCTGAACAAACTAATGAAGGCATAAAATCGCTCTCAGTTTTAACCAATGTGTCGCTGATTAATTTAGAAGGAAGAGGTTTGTTAGGAAAAACAGGTGTCGATGCACGAATTTTCCGTGTGATGGCTGAAAACGATATTAGCGTGAGCATTATTTCACAAGGTTCTTCGGAAAGAGGAATTGGTTTAGTCGTGAGTTCTGACAAAGCTTCGAAAGCTTTGGTTGGTTTGGAAAAAGAATTTGAAACTGATTTTTACACGAAAGATGTCAATAAAATTTCGGTAAATGATAACATTGCTGTGATTTCGATTATTGGGCAAGATTTAACGAATTTCCACAAACCTTACACGGCTTTAATCCGAAATAAAATCACGCCAATTTTATTGAATAACACTGTTACGGGAAGAAACATCAGTTTGGTGATTAGTCAAGATGAATTCAAGCGTGCTTTAAATGTGATTCACGGTGAAATTTTTGGAGTAGCGAAAAAAATCAATATCGCTATTTTCGGTCACGGAACAGTTGGCGGAACTTTGATTTCTCAAATTTTAGAATCGGCAAAAAACATCGAAAAACGAAAAGGAATCAAGTTAAATGTCTTTGCTATTGCGAATTCAAAGAAAGTCTTGTTGAATAAATTCGGAATCAGTGAAAATTGGAAAGCAACTTTAGAAGACAAAGGTCAAGATTACAAAGTGGAAGATATTATCGCCTACGCCAAAGAACACCATCTGGAAAATTTAATCGCAATTGACAACACCGCAAGTGCGACTTTTATTGAAAATTATATTTCTTTAGCCGAAAATAGTTTCGATTTGATTTCTTCTAATAAAGTGGCGAATACCGTAAGTTTTGATTTCTATAAAAAACTACGAAAAGTATTAAAAGAAAACCAAAAAGAATATTTGTATGAAACCAATGTTGGTGCAGGTTTACCGTTAATTGATACGATAAAATTATTGCATTTATCAGGTGAAAATATCACCAAAATCAAAGGTGTTTTCTCTGGGACGTTAAGTTATTTGTTCAATAATTTTTCAGTTGAAAACAAGAAATTCAGCGAAGTATTGCAAGAAGCTATCGAAAAAGGTTTCACCGAACCCGATCCAAGAGAAGATTTAAACGGAAACGACGTCGGGCGAAAATTATTAATCTTAGCACGTGAATTAGATTTACAAAACGAATTCGAAGAAATCCAAATCCAAAACTTAATTCCAGAAGCTTTACGCGAAGGAAGCGCTTCAGATTTTCTAAAACGTTTATCCGAATTAGACGGAATTTATCAAAACATCAAAGACGCTCAAGGACCAAATGAAGTGTTACGATACATTGGCGAATTATCTGGCGATTTACAACAAGACAAAGGAAAGTTAGAAGTGAAATTAATTTCAGTTCCAGCCAATTCAGCTTTAGGTTCGTTAAAAGGTTCGGATTCTATTTTTGAAATTTACACAGAATCTTACGGAGAGCAACCTATCGTAATTCAAGGAGCAGGAGCAGGAGCATCCGTAACCGCAAGAGGTGTTTTTGGCGATATTTTACGTTTATCCGAAAAAAAATTATAACCACCCAAACTCAAAACCTGCAAGATGTAAAAGTCTTGTGGGTTTTACATTTTATCAGTTCAACGATTAAACAATTCAACAAACAAACCATGAGCAACCAAAATTTAGGATTAGAAACCCAAGCCATCAGAACGCAATTAGAACGCACGCAATATTTAGAACATTCAGTTCCGCTATATTTAACTTCGAGTTTTATTTTTGAAGATGCCGAAGATATGCGCGCTTCCTTTGCTGAGGAGAAAGAACGCAATATTTACAGCCGATTTTCCAATCCCAACACATCTGAATTTGTTGAAAAAATTTGTCAAATGGAAGGAGCAGAAGACGGCTACGCATTTGCAACTGGGATGGCGGCGGTGTATTCTACTTTTGCGGCTTTATTGAATTCCGGCGATCATATCGTTTCAGCAAGCAGTGTTTTTGGTTCGACGCATACGTTGTTTACCAAATATTTTCCGAAATGGAACATCGTCACTTCGTATTTCGATGTGAACCAACCAGAAACGATTGAAAATTTCATTCAACCGAATACGAAAATTCTTTACGCAGAATCTCCAACGAATCCAGCAGTTGATATTTTAGATTTAGAATTATTGGGAAAAATAGCCAAAAAACACAACTTAATTTTAATCATTGATAACTGTTTTGCAACGCCATATATTCAAAATCCAATTCAATTTGGTGCCGATTTAGTGATTCATTCAGCTACCAAATTAATCGATGGTCAAGGTCGTGTTTTAGGTGGAGTAACCGTTGGGCGTTCTGATTTAATTCGTGAGATTTATTTATTTTCCAGAAATACAGGACCTGCTTTATCGCCTTTTAATGCTTGGGTGTTGTCAAAAAGTTTGGAAACGTTACCGGTTCGTATCGAAAAGCATTGTGAAAACGCTTTAAAAGTGGCTGAATTTTTAGAAAATCATCCGAATGTTGCTTCAGTGAAATATCCTTTTTTGAAATCGCATCCGCAACATGAAGTTGCCAAAAAGCAAATGAAATTAGGAGGAAACATCGTAGCTTTCGAAATCAAAGGCGGAATTGAATCGGGAAGAAAGTTTTTGGATAAAATCAAATTATGTTCTTTGTCTGCTAATTTGGGTGACACACGTTCGATTGTAACGCATCCAGCTTCCACAACCCATAGTAAATTAACAGAAGAAGAACGTTTAGCCGTAAGTATTACAGATGGTTTAGTGCGCGTTTCTGTTGGTTTAGAAACGGTTCAAGATGTAATTAACGACTTAAAACAAGCGTTAGAATAAAAGTTTTTTAATTATTTTATAGATTTATATTCTTTTTAAAATTATTAATTTAGATTATAAATCTATAAATATTATTTTTTTAATAAAATTTTAGAAAATATTTCATAATTTCAATTTTGTCACTACATTTGCAGTGTTCATAATTATAGTGTTTGTTATCACGAAAGCTGGAGGGAATAGACCCTGTGAAAGCTTAGCAACCTCCCGCGCCAGTGGAAAGGTGCTACATTCTATTCCGAATTATCGGAAGCAGATAACGTTAGAATTGCTCTCCAACTTTCTACGGTAACAAATTAAGTTAATCAAGAAAATAATTGGCGTCTTAGCGCCTTTGCGAGAGAATATAATGTCAAAAATTCAAGAAGAAATCAAAAAACGAATTCTCGTGCTCGATGGAGCTATGGGAACGATGTTGCAACGTTATAAATTTGAAGAGGAAGATTTTAGAGGCGAACGTTTCAAAGATTTTTCACATCCTTTAAAAGGAAACAACGATTTACTTTCCATTACCCAACCCGAAGCTGTAAAATCAGTGCATCGTGCTTATTTTGAAGCTGGTGCCGATATTGTAGAGACCAATACTTTTTCGGGAACTACTATCGGAATGGCGGATTATCACATGGAAGATTTAGTCTATGAGTTGAATTTTCAATCAGCAAAAATTGCTCGTGAAGTTGCGGATGAATTTACAGATAAGCCAAGATTTGTAGCTGGTTCCATTGGGCCAACCAACAGAACAGCTTCAATGTCGCCTGATGTTAATGATCCAGGATTTCGCGCGGTGAATTTCGACGATTTAAAAATTGCTTACAAGCAACAAGTTGAGGCGTTAATTGATGGGGGTTGCGATTTGCTTTTGGTAGAAACAATTTTCGATACGTTAAATGCGAAAGCTGCTTTGTTTGCCATCGAAGAAGTAAAAGAAGAACGCAATATTGATATTCCAGTAATGGTTTCTGGCACAATTACCGATGCTTCTGGAAGAACATTATCGGGACAAACGGTGGAAGCTTTTTTGATTTCGATTTCACATATTCCTTTGTTGAGTGTTGGTTTTAATTGCGCTTTAGGAGCTGACCAATTAAAACCCTATTTGAAACGATTAGGAAATAATACCTCGTTAAATATTTCAGCACATCCAAATGCAGGTTTACCCAATGCCTTCGGACAATACGACCAAACTCCTGAGGAAATGCAACAATTAATTCGCGAATATTTACAAGAAAATCTAGTGAATATCATTGGCGGATGTTGCGGAACGACTCCTGAACACATCAAATTAATCGCTAAGGTAGCAAAAGAATTTCAACCTAGGACACAATAATTGAAATCCGTTTAATCGGTGAGATCCGTGGCAAAAATAGAACAATGAAAAACAATACCCTAAAAATACAATTCGAAACATTTTTACAGTCGCAACGATGTTGGGTTTGCCAATACGTGAGCGAAAGTAAATCCTTTTGGAAGGATGTTGCGAAACATTATAAAAGAATAAGTAATGAGTTATAATTCCGATAAATATTTAAAATTATCAGGTTTAGAACCTTTGATTGTAACTCCAGAAACCAATTTTGTAAATATTGGAGAACGAACAAACGTAACCGGTTCTAGGAAATTTCTTCGTTTAATTAAAGAAGAAAAATACGATGAAGCATTAGATATCGCGCGTACTCAAGTAGAGGGTGGTGCTCAAATTATCGATGTCAATATGGATGAAGGAATGTTAGATGGTGTTTACGCCATGACCAAATTCCTAAATCTAATCGCAGCTGAACCCGATATTGCCAGAGTACCTGTAATGATTGATTCCTCAAAATGGGAAATCATTGAAGCTGGATTGAAAGTCATTCAAGGAAAAGGTGTGGTGAATTCGATTTCGTTAAAAGAAGGAGAAGCTACGTTTATTCATCATGCTAAATTAATTAAACGATACGGAGCTGCTGTAATTGTCATGGCTTTTGATGAAAATGGTCAGGCGGATACTTATGAAAGACGTGTCGAAATTTGTAAAAGAAGTTACGATATTCTGGTGAACCAAGTGGGTTTTCCAGCGGAAGATATCATTTTTGATCCCAATATTTTTCCAGTCGCAACTGGAATGGAAGAACACAAACTAAATGCTTTAGATTTCTTCCGAGCGACTAAATGGATTCGAGAAAATCTTCCGTATGCGAATATTTCGGGCGGAGTTAGTAATGTTTCTTTTTCTTTCCGTGGAAACGATAAAGTGCGTGAAGCGATGCATTCGGCATTCTTGTACCATGCGATTCAAAACGGAATGACGATGGGAATTGTAAATCCTGAAATGTTAGAGATTTATGATGAAATTGATCCTGTTTTATTGGAACATGTGGAAGATGTTTTGCTAAACAGGAGAGAAGATGCTACCGAACGTTTATTGGATTTAGCTGAAAGTTTTAAAGGTGATGTAAAATCGAATGAAAAAGCCGTGGCTGAATGGCGAAATGGTTCGGTTCAAGAGCGATTAACGCATTCGTTAGTTAAAGGAATTGATGAGTTTATCGAAATTGATGTGGAAGAAGCACGCCAGTTAGTTGAAAAACCTATCGAAGTTATCGAAGTCAATTTGATGGCTGGAATGAATGTAGTTGGTGATTTATTCGGAAGCGGAAAAATGTTCTTGCCTCAAGTAGTTAAATCGGCTCGTGTAATGAAAAAAGCAGTGGCTTATTTACTTCCGTATATAGAAGCTTCAAAAGACGGAAAATCGTCTTCGGCTGGAAAAGTGTTGATGGCAACTGTAAAAGGTGATGTACATGATATTGGTAAAAACATTGTTTCTGTAGTTTTAGCGTGTAATAATTTTGAAATCATTGATTTAGGTGTGATGGTTCCACCCGAAAAAATCATTGAAACTGCGGTTAAAGAAAATGTAGACATTATCGGTTTGAGCGGTTTGATTACTCCTTCGTTAGACGAAATGGTTTATTTGGCCAAAGAAATGGATAAATTAAATATTAAAATTCCAGTAATGATTGGAGGTGCAACCACTTCTCGTGCACACACCGCTGTGAAAATTGCTCCAGAATATAAGGAAACTGTAGTTCATGTGAACGATGCTTCTCGTGCCGTAACCGTTGCAACGAATTTACTACAACCCGATACGAAAACAACCTATGCAAAATCACTTCGTGAAGAATATAACTCACTTCGAGAAGGATATTTGAATAGAAGTCGTGAGAAAAACTTCTTGTCGATTGAAGAAGCACGTAAAAATAAATTCAAAATCAATTGGGATAATTACGAGCCAATAAAACCCAATTTCATTGGGACAAAAACCATTGAAGTTGAACTTTCGGAATTAGTAAATTTCATCGATTGGACACCATTTTTTCAATCGTGGGAATTGTATGGGAAATTTCCAGCGATTTTAACGGATGAAATTGTAGGCGAACAAGCAACAAATCTTTTTGAAGATGCGCAAAAAATATTATCTCAAATTGTTTCAGAAAAATGGTTCACAGCAAAAGGGATTTTAGGAATTTTTCCTGCGAATACGATAAATTATGATGATATTGAGCTTGTCACTTCTAACGGAGTTGAGAAGTTTTTGAGTTTAAGACAACAATCTCAAAAAACAGTTGGAGCGCCAAACATCGCTTTAGCAGATTTTATTGTTCCGAAAGAAATTGGTAAACAAGATTACGTAGGATGTTTCTGTGTTACCACAGGTTTTGGAGTTGACGAAAAAGCTTCGGAATTTGAAAAACAATTAGACGATTACAATTCTATTTTGGTAAAAGCTTTGGGAGATAGATTAGCGGAAGCTTTCGCAGAATATCTGCATTTAAAAGTCCGAAAAGAAATTTGGGGTTACGCTTCGGATGAGGTCTTGTCAAATGAGGAACTAATCAAAGAAAAATATAAAGGAATTCGTCCCGCACCAGGTTATCCCGCTTGTCCTGATCATTTAGAAAAACCAACGATTTGGAAATTATTAAAGGTAGAACAAGAAATAGGAGTAAAGCTAACTGAAAGTATGGCAATGTGGCCAGCAGCGTCAGTTTCTGGCTATTATTTTGCGAATCCAGAAAGTAAATATTTTGGTTTAGGAAAAATTAAAAAAGACCAATTAGAAGATTACGCCAAAAGAAGAAATATAAGTGTAGAATTAGCCGAAAAATGGCTGTCACCTAATTTAGCAGATTAAAATGAAAGTAACGGAACATATACAAAATGCCAACGGAAAACCTTTGTTCTCCTTCGAAATTTTACCGCCTTTAAAAGGTCAAAACATTCAATCGATTTTTGATAGTATTGATCCATTGATGGAATTCAATCCGCCGTTTATTGATGTAACCTATCATCGTGAGGAATATGAATTTAAGGAATTAGAAAATGGTTTACTTCAGAAAAAAGTAGTAAAAAAACGTCCAGGAACGGTTGGGATTTGTGCTGGAATTCAGAATAAATATCAAGTAGATGCTATTCCTCATATTTTGTGTGGCGGTTTTACCAAAGAAGATACAGAAAATTTATTAATTGATTTGGATTTCTTAGGAATTGACAATGTCGTAGCACTTCGTGGCGATGCGGTAAAAAGCGAAATTTACTTTAAACCTGAAAAAGAAGGTCATGCCTATGCTTCTGAATTAGTAACGCAAATTAGCAATTTGAATAAGGGAATTTATTTGGACGAAGATTTGCAAAATTCCACCAAAACCGATTTTTGCATTGGAGTGGCAGGTTATCCTGAAAAACATATGGAAGCACCAAGTATGGATAGCGATATTCATTTCTTGAAGCAAAAAATTAAAAATGGAGCAGATTATATCATAACTCAAATGTTTTTTGATAATAAAAAATTCTTCGATTTTGTAACCAAATGCAGAGCAGCAGGGATTACGGTTCCAATTATTCCGGGATTAAAACCAATTGCTACGAAAAAACAACTGAATTTAATTCCACATCGATTTAAAGTAGATTTACCAGATGATTTAATTATGGAAGTGGTAAAAGCAAAAGATAACGAAGCTGTGAAACAAATTGGTATTGAGTGGTGTACGCAACAAAGTAAAGAGCTAATTGCTGCTGGAATCCCAGTTTTGCATTATTATTCTATGGGAAAAGCCGAAAATGTAAAAGCGATTGCTAAAGAAATTTTTTAATCCAAGTATCTTGTTATTAGCCCAGTTATTAAATTACTAGTATGTTTTTCTAGTAAAAGCTTGTGGATACAATATATTTTTCGTAACTTCATTGCAAGAAAATTAAGTTATTATGAAAAATTTAGTATTCACTTTCGTAATAGTACTCGTATCTCAAATGGGATTTGCGGGTGAGTTAGACTCTATTTTAAGTAAAGCTAGAGCTTTAACTAACAATAAAGATTACACCGAAGCTATATTAGTATATGAAAATTATATTAAAGTATCTAAAGGTGAAAACTTAAAAGAGGTATATATAGAATTAGCAAATTGTTACTTCTATTTAGGAAAAAAACAAGAAGCAGTCAATAATATAAAAACTGCAATTGTGAAACATGGTTTTACAGAAGAAGACTTTATTTATAATTCTGTTTTAAATGAAAAATTGTCATCTTATGCTCTTTCCGTTTTATATGATGATTATTATAAGCTTAGAAATAAGTATTTGGCAACTTTAAATTAGTTTAGTCAAATGATAAAAAAAATCTCCTTACAAATTTTGTAAGGAGATTTTTTTATTTCTTCCCAGTTTTCTCTCTGAATATCTGCTCCAAGTTTTTACTTTTCAATACAATTTGTAAAGTTCTTAATTGATGTTCTTGTGCAAAATCAAACAATGTTGGACGCATATCGCAAGTTGAATTAAAAGTTAACTCCCAAACTAAATCGTGAGTGTTTTTTGCAGCTTTCAAATTAGGAAGAGGTGTAAAAATTGTTTCATTTACTGTTTTATCAAATTCTACTTCAATAATTTGTTCTGCTTCTTCAGCGACTAAATTGTTTAATTTTTTATCGGTTACAATTTTACCTTTATCAATAATGATAATTCTATCGCAAATAGCTTCTACTTCTTGCATAATGTGCGTTGAAAGAAAAACTGTTTTGTTTTTTCCAATGTTTTTAATTAAGTCACGAATCTCAACTAATTGATTTGGGTCCAAACCAGTTGTAGGTTCATCTAAAATCATCACATCTGGATTGTGCAATAAAGCCGTAGCTAATCCTACACGTTGGCGGTAACCTTTTGATAATTCTCCAATTTTCTTATGACTTTCTGGCGTTAATCCTGTTAAAGTAATTACTTCGTCAATTCTAGATTTTGCAACTTTATGTAAATCGGCATTAAAAGCCAAATATTCTCTCACATATAAATCTAAATACAACGGATTGTGTTCCGGTAAATATCCAACCGATTTTTGTACTTCTTTTTGTGCCGAAGTTACATCGTGTTCGTTCACAACAGCAGTTCCGCTATCTGCCGTTAAATAAGTGGTCAAAATTTTCATTAAAGTGGATTTTCCGGCACCATTTGGACCTAAAAAACCTACGATTTCTCCTTTTTTTACAGAAAAACTAACATTATCCAACGCTTTTTGATCTCCGTAATTTTTTGAAATTTTTTGAACTTCTATCGACATACCTTGTAAATTTTAGCAAAAATAACCTTTTTTGAAAGAACTCAAATTTATTTAAAAAAGTATTTCGTTTTCATTTTTTTATTACTTTAGCCAAATCAAATAACAAATAGCACAATGCTAAACAATAGCACATTTTTTTATAACAATTCTTTTTATTTCTTCTGGAGACAGATGAGGGATTGTTGTGCTATTATATAAATGAAAGAAATTTATTTTATAAACATACAATCCCGATGCAAATCGGGATTTTTTTTTGCTCCAAATTATGGGAATTAAAATCGCAATTCAGGGAATTCAAGGGTCGTTTCATCATCAAGTAGCACATCGTTATTTTGGTGATGCGATTGGTTTGGATGAATGTAGCTCATTTCGAGACGTTGTAAATAGTTTGAAAACCAATCAATCCGATAAAGCGGTTATGGCGATTGAAAATTCAATTGCAGGTGCCATTTTGCCGAATTATGCTCTTATCGATTCAAATGACTTACACATTATTGGTGAATATTTTTTGGATATTCATATGAATTTGATGGTATTTCCGGGTCAAAAAATTGAAGATATTAAAGAAGTGCATTCACATCCAATTGCTTTGTTGCAATGTGCGAATTTCTTTAGTCAATATCCGCATATTAAGTTGGTAGAAAGTTCCGATACTGCAATTACGGCTAAACGAATTCAGGAAAATCAATTAAAAGGAATCGGTGCTTTAGCTGGACCAGTAGCTTCCGAAATTTACAATCTGGAAATTATTGCTGAAGGAATTCACACTGTAAAAAGCAATAAAACACGTTTTGTAGTTTTAAAAGCATCGAATAAAGAAATTTCAAAAGAACTTATCAATAAAGCTTCGATAAAATTTGAATTAGATGATACGCCAGGTTCCTTGGCAACGGTTTTAAATGTGCTGAATAATTGCAAATTAAATTTAACTAAAATCCAGTCGCTTCCTATTATCGAAAAGCCTTTTACCTATGCTTTTTTTGTGGATTTAGTTTTTGAAAAATACAAACATTTTGAAAAAGCGAAGAAAATAATGGAAATCATGACAACCCATTTCAAGGTTTTGGGCGAATATGAAAAGAGTAAACAATAATATGATAGAAAAAACGTCAATTCGAGTTTTTTTGTGGAGTTAGGCGAAGCAAAAAATGTATCGAGAATAGTTTTTGAGAAATCATATCATCAAAAACTAGTTATAGTCAACAAGTTAATTTAAGAATAAGTAGTAATTTTACAGTGAAAATATGGTTATGGAAAATAAAAAAGAATTGCGCACTTGGTTAGATGAGTTTCAATTGAATCATCCATTGGTAATTGCAGGACCTTGTAGTGCTGAAACCGAAGATCAAGTTTTAAAAATAGCACACGAATTAAAGAATTCTGATGTTTCTATTTTCCGTGCGGGAATTTGGAAACCTCGTACACGTCCAGGTGGATTTGAAGGTGTGGGCGAAATCGGATTGAAATGGTTACAAAAAGCCAAAGCTGAAACGGGTTTGTTAATGGCAACGGAAGTCGCTACGGCAGCTCATGTAAAATTAGCATTGGAACACGATATCGATGTGTTGTGGATTGGCGCTAGAACCACCGTAAATCCTTTCGCAGTTCAAGAAATTGCCGATGCTTTGCAAGGAACAGATAAAATAGTGTTATTAAAAAACCCAGTCAATCCTGATTTATCTTTATGGATTGGCGGTTTAGAACGTTTGTATAATGCCAATATCAAGAAATTAGGTGTAATTCACAGAGGATTTTCTACTTACGAAAAAACAAAATATCGTAACAATCCAGAATGGCAAATTGCAATCGATATGCAAAATCGTTTTCCCGATTTACCTCTGATTTGTGATCCTTCTCACATTACAGGAAAGCGCGATATGATTCAAGAAGTGTCGCAACAAGCTTTAGATTTGAATTACGACGGATTAATTATCGAAACCCACATTGACCCAGATAATGCTTGGAGTGATGCTGCCCAACAAGTAACGCCAGCCACTTTAAAACAAATGTTCATCGATTTACGCGTTAGAAAAGTGTCAGATGATGAAAGCGAGTACAATCAAAAAATGACAAAATTGCGCATGCAAATTGATGAGTTTGATGGGAAGTTGTTAGAAATCTTGGGTAACCGAATGAAAGTAGCGGATAAAATCGGATTGTTGAAGAAAGAGAAAAACGTAGCTATTTTACAAAACCAACGTTGGAACGAAATCTTAGGAAAAATGATTTTAGAAGGAGAAGAAAAGGGATTAAGTAATGAATTTGTAATGTTATTATTTAAGGCTATTCACCAAGAAAGTATTACACATCAAGAGAAAGTTATAAATAAGTGATTTTTTACAGAATATATTCTTACATTTTTTGTAATATCGCATCACAAATCTTTTAATAATAAATAATGAAAAAAATTAATCTGTTTTTGTTTGCTTTTGTGCTTGGGATTCAATTCTTAGTTGCTCAAAACAAAATTGACAAAGTGTCTTTAACTTATGGAGAAGAGTTAGCAGACGATAAACAAAAAATCGTTAAAATCGTTGGAGAATCTAACAACAAAATCTTTGCTTTAGCTATAAAAGGTAAAGATGATTATTTTATAAAAATATTTGAATCGGGTTCAATGAAACTTATTTCATCTAATCCAATTGTAATCCCACAAATTAGCGATAAAGAGGTTGATTTTGAAGAAATTTTTCTTTTAAATGACAACTTGTATGTCATTGGTAGTGTATATAACAAAAAAGATAAGATTTTTAATTTAGTTGCAACACAAGTTTCTGACAAAGGGGTTTTAAGTAAGTCTCCAGTTGTTTTATTTGATGCTGAAGTTGCAAAAAAATCTAGTAGAGGGGATTTTTATTTTAAATTATCTCCAGATGAAGGAGCCTTATTGGTTATGCATACTTCATTGTTTTCAAAAGAAGATGCGGTAAAATATGAAGTAAAATTGTTTGATGACAAAATGGGGACTTTGTTCTCAAATACTGAAAAAGTTAAGTTTGATGACAGTAAGAAAGATTATGAATTTACAATTTCTGATTTTGAAGTTAATTTTCAAGATGATGTTTTCTTAGTAGTTAATGAAAGTTACAGAGATTCAAAAAAGAAAGAACAAATTGAAAAATTTGAAATCCATACTTTCAAAAGAAATAACGGATACAAAAAGGAAATCGTAAATATTGATATTAAAGGGAAAGAAATTATCAATTGTAAAATGATTTCTACAAATAAAAATACTTTAAAAATAGTTGGTTTTTATTCAAGCGTAAGAGAAAACGGAAAAGCAAATAAAGAACTTAAAGGAGTTTATAACGCAACTATTGATTTAAATACGAATGCAACTAATGCAGTAAAGTTTAATGAGTTTGATTATGCAACAAAAGTTAAACTATTAGGAGAGAGAAGAGCTAAAAAAGGAAAAGACGTTAAACCTTACTACAATATTACTACTATTATTGAAAAAAATGACGGTGGTTTAATCGTATTATCTGAATTTCAGTATGTTTATGTAGGTCAAAGTTCTGGTATCGGCCCATTAGCTGCAACACCTGTAACATATACAAAAAACGAAATTATTATCACAAGTTTAAAAGCTGATGGCACATTTGAATGGGGTAATGTTTTACCAAAAGAGCAATCTGCAACTGTAACTACATTGTCAATTGGATTTGGATTTGCCGGAGGTAACGGAAGTTTTGCAGTAGGTGGTGCCATTCAAATTCCATTAACACAATTAGGGAAAGGCCCTGAATATTTAGGAGCAATTCCAATTTACAAAGACGGAGTACTTAATCTACTATTTAATGATAATGTTAAAAATAAAGGAATAACCAATATTGATGATATTAGATCGTTAGGTAATTATAACAATGCGGTTCCAGCATTATTTATCTTTGATTCTAATGGGAATATGACAAGAAAAGATCCAGAGGAAGTAATTAAAAATGAATTAGTGTTGCGACCTGGAGTATATTACAGAAAAACAAATAAAGAGTTCATAGTATATTCTTCTAGAAAAAGTAAAGATAAGTTAGGAAGAATGATTTTAGAAGATTAAAAAAAGAAAAGGCTGCCAAGAGTAGCCTTTTTTATTACCTTAATTTTCAATAGAAACACTATCTTTGCTATAATTATAGTAATAAAATTACAAAACTTTTAACTTTGCATGACAGGAATCGTTTATAAATCTACCGGAAGCTGGTACACCATTAAAACTGAAAATGGTGCCTTTTTGGAGTGCCGTATAAAAGGTAAATTTAGAATGAAAGGTATTAAAAGTACCAATCCCATTGCTGTGGGCGATGTTGTGGATTACGATATTGAAAATACTACCGATGAAACTACTGGAGTAATTACAGCGATTCACGATAGAAAGAATTATATTGTTAGAAAATCGGTTAATTTATCACATCAAATGCATATTATTGCAGCTAATATTGATGTGGTTTTTTTATTGGTAACGATTAATAATCCGCCAACAACTACCAGTTTTATCGACCGTTTTTTAGTTACCGCTGAAGCTTATGGAATTGAAGCTATAATTGTCTTCAATAAAATAGATACGTTTGATGACCCTACATTAGACGAACAATTATATTTACAACATGTGTATTCTTCAATAGGCTATAAATGTTTACGTGTTTCTGCTAAAGATGGAAAAGGAATTGACGAACTAAAAGCGTTGATGAAAGATAAAGTTTCTATGTTTTCAGGACATTCGGGCGTTGGAAAATCAACTTTGGTAAACACTTTAGAACCAGGATTAAATTTAAAAACCAAACAAATTTCGGAATCTCATTCGCAAGGAAAACACACCACAACGTTTGCAGAAATGTTTGATTTGTCTTTTGGAGCCAAAATTATAGATACACCAGGAATTCGTGGTTTTGGAATCGTAGATATGGAAAAACAAGAAATTGGTGACTATTTTCCTGAATTTTTTGCTTTGAAAGATCAATGTAAATTCAATAACTGTTTACATAAAGACGAGCCACATTGTGCTATTAAAAAAGCGTTAGAGAGTGACGAAATTTCATGGTCGCGCTATAAAAGTTATACCCAAATTTTAGAAGGCGACGAGGAACAATATCGTGCAGATATTTATGATGCCGAGCGAAAAAATAGTGATGAAATAAGAAATTCCTAGATTTCGAAGTCTCATAGATATTTTAAACAAGCAATAATTTGCAAAAAAATACAGAAATACGGATTTCCGTAAATAAATTCTGTTATTTTTTTTATTTTTGGTGAATGAAAGCAGTTATTCAAAGAGTTTCTCATTCATCGGTAAGCATTAATAATCAAATTGTAGCTCAAATTCAAAGTGGTTTGTTAGTTTTAATTGGTGTTGAAGATGCCGATAACAAAGATGATGTTCATTGGTTAACTTCAAAAATCGTGAATCTTCGTATATTTCCAGATGAAAATGAAGTAATGAATTTATCATTAAAAGATATTGATGGAGAAATGATTATAGTTTCTCAATTCACCCTACATGCATTAACTAAAAAAGGGAATCGCCCTAGTTATATTAAAGCTTCAAAGCCAGAAATTGCTATTCCACTTTACGAATCTTTTATAAAAGAAATGGAAGTGGAATTAGGTAAAAAAGTGCAAACTGGACAATTTGGTGCGGATATGAAAGTAAGTTTGGTTAACGATGGTCCAGTAACGATTATAATTGACACTAAAAATAAAGAGTAATAATAAAGTAAATTCTAATGTTAAAAAAAATATTGTTTTTTCTTCTTTTAACTTCATTTTGCTATTCACAAGATTTTAGATTATCAGCGTTGTCTATTTCAAAAGAATTAACTGAAAATGCGAATAGTGTAGTTAGAGATCAAAAACTTGAAATTGCCATTTCTTCTTTAAATCAAATGCAAATTAAGAAGAAAAAAATAATATCAGTTCTAAACAGTAAAGGTTTAAATAATGTAGATGCTGTGGAATATTATGACAAATCAACAAAAGTCAAATCAATTGAAGCTACTATTTACAACTCTTACGGAGAAGAAATAAAAAAAATAAAAAGAAAAGATTTTCAAGACCGAAGTGTTGTAGATGGCTTTTCGGTTTTAACAGATGGTAGGATATTGTATTTAGATTACACACCTATAGCCTATCCTTTTACAATTGTTTATGAAAGTATTGTTGAAAGTAACAATACAGCATTTATTCCTTCTTGGTATCCGCTGGATGATTATTATGAAAGTATTGAAAAATCATCAATTAAAATTGAATACATAAAAGCATTAGGGTTTAAGTTCAAAGAAAATAATTTTGTTGGCGATAAAATAAAAAAAGAAGAAAAAGAAAACTCGATTACATATACTGCCGAAAATATTTTTGCAGAAAAGCCTGAAGAATACTCTCCAATAATTGAAAAAAAATTTCCTATTGTAGTTTTTGGATTAGATAAATTTAATTTAGAAGGTTTTGAAGGTAGCGCTGTTTCTTGGGAAGAGTTCGGAAAATTATGGTATAAAAATTTAGTCTCCGATTCGGAAGAGATTAGTTTGGAAACAAAAGCAAAAATTAATGAACTTGTAAATAATGAAACGGATGTTTTAAAAAAAGCAAGAATAATTTATGAGTTTGTTCAAAATAGAACTCGTTATGTAAGTGTTCAATTAGGTATAGGTGGATGGAAGCCAATGAAGCCAATAGATGTGGATAAATTAGGATATGGTGATTGTAAAGCCTTGTCTAATTACACACGTGTTTTATTAAAAAATGTTGGAATAGACTCTTACTATACTGTAATATATGGTGATAGTAAAAAGAAAGATTTTGATCAAGATTTTGTTTCTAAACAAGGAAATCATGTTATATTAACAATCCCATATCAAGACAAAAATATTTTTTTAGAATGTACAAATCAAAACGTTCCGTTTGGTTACGGAGGTACATTTACAGACGATAGATTTGCGTTGTTAATAAAGCCTCAAGGCGGGCAAATAATAAAAACTAGTTCTTATTCCGAATTAGATAATTTACAACAAATACATGCAAAAATGTCATTTGATACGAATGGAAATTTAGAAGGGAATATTAAGATTGTTTCTAAAGGAATTCAATATGATGATGTGTATAATATTCAGAATAGTTCAAAACAAGATATTGAAAATTATTATTACCAATCAAAATTTCCATGGATTAATAATATGAAAATTGAGTCGTTTACTTTTAATAATGATAAGGATAAAATTGAATTTACAGAGAATTTAAAAGTAAAAATTGAAAAAAGTTTAGTCAAAACCAATAATGTTAATTTGTTCTCATTTAATATATTTAATAAATTAACATCAATACCTCAACGATACAAAAACCGAAAGTATCCTCTAGAAATTAAGAGAGGATATTCTGATGAAGACATTGTAGAGATTGAGATTCCATCTACATTTAAAATAGAATCAATCCCTGATGATGTAATAATTGAGAATAAATTTGGGAAATATCAGATGGAGTGTAGGGTAAAGAATAACGTGTTTATTTACAAAAGAGTAGTAACAATTAAACAAGGAGTTTACGAAAAATCAGAATACGAAAATTATAGACAATTTATTGAACAAATCGTGAAAAATGACAACGCAAAACTTACAATTAAAGAATAATAAAATGAAATTTATGAAAACTAAACTATTGATTTTTTTACTTTTTACAACATTTATATATTCTCAAGAATATGAATTAGGCAAAGTTACTATAGCTCAACTTGAGGAAAAATATCACCCTAAAGACACTTCTGCAGTTGCGGCAATTTTATTTGAAAAAGGCAAAACTTCTTTTAATTATGAAGAAATGAATGGTTTTTCAACAACAACAGAAGTCCTAGTTAAAATTAAAATTTATAAAAAAGAAGGTTTTGAGTGGGCAAATAGAAAAATTAGACACTATATTGATGGAAAGAAAGAAACGGTAAGTTTTTCTAAAGGTGTAACGTATAATCTTGTGAATGGGGAAATTGAAAAGACAAAGCTTAAGTCTAGTGGTGAATTTACAGAAAAAATTAACAATTTTTGGTCTGAAACAAAAATTGTTATGCCTAATGTAAAAGAAGGTTCAATAATTGAATATGCTTACATTATAAAATCACCTTTTATTTCAAATTTTCCTGAATGGTCTTTTCAAAAAAATATTCCAGTAAATCACTCAGAGTACACTACATTAGTCCCTGAATATTTTGTATACAATACCTTTACTAAAGGTTTTAGTAATATCAAAGTCACAAGAAATTCAGATAATAGAAAAATGCCATATTCTTACTCATATGTAGATGCAAGTAGAGCGGGTACGGCTAAATCGGAAAGAGTTACTACCGAACTTCAATTTGTTGAAAATAGCACTAATTACATAGCTGAAGATGTTCCTGCACTAAAAGATGAAGCTTTTGTTAATAATGTAAAAAATTATTCATCTAGTATCTTACATGAATTATCTATGACAAAATATCCAAATTCACCAACTAAATCATATTCATCAGATTGGGAGTCTGTCGTAAAAACAATTTACGATAATGAGGATTTTGGAGGGCAATTAAATAAAGCAAATTTTTATGAAGAGGATTTAAATGCTTTGTTAAAAGATATAACAACTACTGAAGATAAAATAGCAACTATTTTTAGTTACGTTAAAAATAGATTAAATTGGAATGGATATGTAGGGTATTATTCGGATAAAGGTGTAAAAAAAGCTTATCAAGAGAAAACAGGTAATACAGCCGATATTAATTTGTTGCTAATTTCAATGTTAAATTATGCAAAATTGAATGCTAATCCTATTTTATTGAGTACTCGTTCTAATGGAATACCTGTTTTTCCAAGTAGAAATGGATTTAATTATGTAATTGCAGGAGTAGAATTAAGTAATGGTTCGCTTATCCTTTTAGATGCTACTAATAAATATGCAGTTCCTAATATAATTCCAGAAAATGCTTTAAACTGGTTTGGTAGAATTGTTAGAAAAAATGGAACTTCAGAAATGATAGATTTATATCCTAAAAAAGGATCATTAGAAGCAGTTTCAATTTTAGCTGAATTAAAAGCAGATGGTTCCATTTCAGGAAAGCAAAGAAAACAATTGACGGATTATAATGCATTTAGATATAGAAGCAGACATGCTAATAGAAACCATGATGATTATGTACAACAGTTAGAAAAAGAACATAATTTTTCGGCTGTAGAGAATTATGAGGTTGCTAACATAAACGATTTGTCAAAGCCAGTAATCGAAACGTATAGTTTTTCTGGTAACTCTATGACAGACATTATTGATTCTAAAATTTATTTGCCACCATTGCTTTTTCATCAAATGGATGTAAACCCTTTTAAATCGGAACAACGATCATATCCTATTGACTTTAGCTTCCCATTTAAAGACTCCTATAATTTTAGTATTAAAATTCCTGAGGGTTATGTTGTAGAATCAAAACCTGAGGCTTTAAATTTAAATATGAATCAAAACATGGTTTCATTTAGATATTCTGTTTCTGAAAATCTAGGTACAATTCAAATATCATGTATTGTTGAAGTTAATTCACCAATTATTGAAAGTGATTATTATCTTCACTTAAAAGAACTTTTTAGTCAAATAGTACTAAAGCAAAATGAAAAAATTGTTTTAGCAAAAAAATAGTTAGCTATGAACTTAAAAAATTCCCAACAAGAAGTTGATAATTGGATTAAAGAACACGGAGTTCGTTACTTCAATGAATTAACTAATATGGCCCAACTTACTGAAGAAGTAGGTGAGGTAGCCCGAATTATCGCTCGTAGATACGGAGAACAATCCGAAAAAGAAAGTGATAAGAACAAAGATTTAGGAGAAGAACTTGCCGATGTAGTTTTTGTGGTTTTATGCTTAGCGAACCAAACGGGAGTAGATTTACAAGCTGCTTTCGATAAAAAAATGGATTTAAAAACAAAACGCGATCACGATCGTCATCACAATAACGATAAACTGAAATAAATTGAACTGGATTTTACTCATCATAGCTGGTTTATTTGAAGTAGGTTTTGCAACTTGCCTCGGAAAAGCTAAAGAAACATCAGGAAATACTTCCTTACTTTGGTACGCTGGTTTTTTG
Source organism: Flavobacterium sp. UBA6203 (assembly GCA_002421645.1). Next base: position 25,113 of record DIST01000064.1, on the reverse strand, counting down.
GCGTGTCTTTCTATCAGCATGATATTATTAGTAAAAGTCACAAAAGAATTGCCAATTGGTACTGCTTATGCCGTTTGGACAGGAATTGGTGCGGTTGGAAGTGTTTTAGTTGGAATAATTCTTTTTAAAGAACCCGCAACTTTTTGGCGTGTGTTTTTTATCACTACATTAATTTTATCCATTGTTGGATTAAAAATAGTTGCGAAATAATGAATTTATCACTTCAGTCATCTAGCATCCAGCATCCAGCACCCATCAAAATTACTGGCAGCAAATCTGAAACCAATAGATTGTTATTGTTACAAGCCTTGTATCCAAATCTAATTTTAGAAAACACCTCTAATTCTGATGATTCTGAAGTAATGCAAAAAGCATTACAAAACTTCCAACTTCCAACTTCCAACTTCCAACTCGTAGATGTTCATCACGCAGGAACTGCTATGCGTTTTCTTACTGCTTTTTTTGCCATTCAAGAAGGTAATGAGGTGGTTTTAACAGGCTCTTCTAGAATGAAGGAGCGACCAATAAAAATTTTGGTTGACGCTTTAAATCAATTAGGTGCGGAGATTACATATCAAGAAAATGAAGGTTTTCCACCAATAAAAATCAAGGGGAGAAAAATAACTCAAAACAGAGTATCGCTTCCAGCTAATGTAAGTAGTCAGTATATTTCGGCATTATTGCTTATTGCACCCAAATTAGAAAATGGTTTGGAATTGTCATTAGAAGGAGAAATTACTTCTGTTCCTTATATTAAAATGACGTTAGATTTATTGAATCAAATAGGTGTGATGACAACATTTGAAGATAACATAATCAAAGTCACCCATCACCCATCACCCATCACCCATCACCCAATAATAGTTGAATCTGATTGGTCATCAGCATCGTATTGGTATTCAATTGTAGCCTTGTCTGAAATTGGTACACAAATTAAACTTTCAAGCTATAAAGAAAATAGTTTACAAGGCGATAGCATTTTGAATGAAATTTATAAGGATTTTGGAGTGGAAACTACTTTCAATTCAGATAATTCAATTACGATTTCAAAAGAACGAATTCACAACTCACAACTCGCAACTCACAACTCGCAACTCAACAACTCTCCAGATATTGCCCAAACTATTGCTGTAACTTGTTTTGGATTAGGAATTGGGTGTCATTTAACAGGTTTACACACTTTAAAGATAAAAGAAACCGACCGTTTAGAAGCATTAAAAATAGAACTAACAAAATTAGGAGCGAAAGTTTCAGTTACAAATGATAGTTTGACTTTAGAAAATTCAAATAGCATAAACGAAAATATTGCAATTTCCACCTATCAAGATCATAGAATGGCAATGGCATTTGCGCCTTTAGCTTTGAAAGTTTCAATACAAATTAATAATACAGAAGTTGTTTCTAAATCCTATCCTGATTTTTGGAATGATTTGAAAAAAGTAGGATTTTTAATTAAAGAAATTTAAAAAGAAAGTCGGGATGACTGGATTCGAACCAGCGACCCCTAGCACCCCATGCTAGTACGCTACCAGGCTGCGCTACATCCCGAAAGGAACAAATTTATATATTTTTTTATCTTTTTACAATTTGAATTTGGTCTAAAATCGTTTGTACTTTGTCTGATGAAATGGGTAATTGTAAACCATTTTTTAAGACTAAATTTCCGCCATCTGATTTGTTAAGCGCTGTTACAAAATTTACATTAACGATATACGATTTGTGGATGCGAACAAAATTAGGATTACTGCATAATATGTCTTCGAAGTTTTTCAAATTTCTACTTACTACATGTTTAATATCATTCGTACATTTGATTTCAGAGTAAGCGCCATCACCTTTGATGAAAATAATATTTTCAGATTCTAAAAACAGAATGCTATTCCCACTAGGTACAGCAATTTTATGATGAATATCTTGTTTCATCGTTTCTTTCAATAAAGAATAATTTTGGTCATTACTCTTTTGTTTTTCTACACGTGAAATAGCATTAGCTAATTCTTCTGGATTTATTGGTTTTAATAAATAATCTACCGCCGAAAATTTAAAAGCTTGTATAGCATATTCATGATAAGCCGTTGTAAAAATGATTTTGAATTTTACTTCGTTTTCATCAAAAAAATCTAATAATTCTAAACCGCTATGTCCAGGCATTTCGATATCTAATAGAACTAAATCAGGTTGATGTTTGCGAATCGCTTTTACACCTTCTGGAAGATTTTCGCATTCAGCAACCACTTCCACATTTTTGCAATATTCGTCAACAAGTAGCGATAGGTTTAAGCGTGCTCTTTTTTCGTCATCTATAATTATAGCTTTCATAAGGTGTTTATTGGTATTATTATTTCTACTAATGTTCCAGTAGGTTGATTTTGTAAATTGTGTTTATCTATTATTTTTAAAGAGATGTTTTTATGATTGTATTCATTTAATAAAGCAATTCTATTTTGTAAAGCTTTAGTGGCAAATGACTGATGATTTTTATTCTTAATTTGATTCAATTCTGAACTTTTTTGACGACCAATGCCATTGTCTTCAATTCCAATATGCAATTCGTTATTTTTTATCTCGAATGAAATAGTCAACTTTTTATTACCTTGTTTGTGAAGCAATCCGTGTTTAACCGCATTTTCTACATACGGTTGTAATAACATAGTTGGAATTTTAATCGTTTCTTGATCAACATTTTTGCTAGTTTGAATTTCGTAACTGAAATCTTCATCAAAACGCCCTTTTTCTATATCCAAATAGAGCTGAAGTGTTTTAATTTCTTCGGCAATCGAAATAAAGTCTTTCTCTGTCATTTCTAAAATAGTTCGCGTTAAATTCGAAAATTTCGATAAATAATCGATTGCTAAACGCTTTTCATTCGACAATATAAAGGATTGTAAAGTGTTTAATGCATTGTAAAAGAAATGTGGATTCATTTGCGATTTTATGGCTTTCAACTTCGATTGATTTACATTTTTTTCCAAGTTGATTTTATCTAGAACCATTTGATTTCGCTTTTGGATTTTTTTGATATTAATACGATATAACCAATAAACCAAAGCTAAAATCGTTATTGAAGCACCAAAAATGAAAGGAAATTGCAACCAAAATGGACGATTTATAGTAAAATGAATTTTTGTTGTCTTTTTAAAATCAGAATTTAGTGCAAATTCAACCGTATAGTTTCCGTGATTTAAAGAGTTCAAAACGAGTTCCGAATTTATTATATCCGCTTTTTGCCATTCCGATTCATTAATTCGATATAATAATTCATGTTCTTCAAAAGGTGTAGGCGATAAAAAACGATAATTAATTTGAAGGTTATTTTCGTTATAAGCTAAATCGTTTAATTTTATTTTTGAAACTACCGTATTGTTTACTTTTAAGTTTTCAATAGTAAAAATAGGATTTGAACGGTTGTAAATTTCTTGTTTTTTTATAATCAAACCTCTATTAGTTGAAATGAAATAGTTGTTGTTTTTTAGAATAATATCATTGACTTCAATATTATTATTGATATGGATAATTTGTTTTAGATTTTTGGTATTTAAATCATATTCAAAGATATATTTGGTTGTAATAATAAAAAATAAACCATTTTTAAGAATCGTTTTTTCGATATTGTTTTTTTGAATTTCTGTAGGAAAATTGATTTCTGAAATTAAATTATTTTTTATTTGAAATATTTTTAAATCACCATTATACGCATATACTTTTCCGTTATGAAATGATAACTTTGAAATGTTAAGCGATTCATTTTTATACTTTAATTCAGATAGTAAGCCATTTTGACGAATATTAAACAAGCCGTTATTTGTAGCAAAATAAATAGTTTTATTTATAGGGTCGTAAGTTGTGGATTTACCTTTTACGTTAGATATAAAGTTATTATATTCATTAGTTTCAACTTTTGAAAAAGAGTTAAAAACTTTGTCCCAAGAACTTGTTGTTGTATTGTTTGTTTTGAAAAGTCCAGAAGAACCACTGGATGCAAAAGCCAAGTACTTTTCATCAATAGGACTAACACTTTTTACAGCCATAGCAATCTCATTAACCAATTTTAAATTAGAATCCAATATGCCAAACTTAGAAGAAGTGAAAAATAATTGGTTAGAAAGATGGTCGTAAAACAAATGATCCATTTGATGATTTTCTTTTCCAGAATAAATAGTACTGAACTGATATTTATCTAAAGTGAGAATTTTATCGTTTTTTGTGCCAATAATCAATTGGTCATTTTTAAAACACATAGAAGTTAAACTTTCATTTGAACTTATTAATTGTGTGTCAAAATCTTCAATATAATATAAGCCATCTGTTAAAGTTGAAATCCAATAATTGTTTGCTTTGGTTCTGTAGATATAGGAAATATTGGTGCCGTTGAAAAATGATCTTCTTGTTCCAGATTCACAATCCATTTCAATGATTCCAGTTGTGGTGCAAAGCCAGTTTTTTTGGTTACTCCAACTTAAGTTTTGAACAATTGTATTTGTAAGGTTTAAATCCTTTCTGATAAATTCATTATCTGAAAATAAATAGCAATAATTGGTAAACTTAGAGCAAATTAGCAAACCATCTTTTGTTTTTTCAACCAATACAGAAGTAAAATTGGTCAAGAAATCATTTGGGTATTCAATTTGTTGTTGAATTTGATCGTCTTTTATTATTATCAATCGATTTGTAAAAACATAAAACATTTCGTTAGTAAAAAAGATTGATTTTATGACACTACTATTTAGTGTGATATTTTTCTTAAGGCGAAGTGTTTTTAAATCATAAACATCTACTTTGTTTTCACTAATTATGTAGAGTTGATTTTTTATGATGCCATATTTAAAGTAACCAATTGCTTTTTTTTGATTTAACTTTTTAAGTTTGTTGTTTTCTACAAAGTATAAATAACCATCAAAATTCTCGTACCAAATTCTTCCAAATGTGTCTTGTTGTATGCAAGAACCCGATTTTGATGTCATGCCTTCTTCACTAAAATATTCAAATGTATACCCATTAAAGCGGCACAAACCTTTATCGGTTGCAAACCACATATAATTGTCTTTATCTTGAAAAATATCGTAAACACTATTCGTTAACAAACCTTGAGATTTGTCAATGACATTGTAATACGGATTTTGCCCAAAAAGAATTTGAGCAGCAAATAGTAGTAATATGCCGTAAAAATATCTCAACATTAGAATTTGTTCAAATGTAAATATATTATAAATTATTCTGGTTATTCAGTTAATGAAAGATTGATTTCAGTTAAGGAAGAAGTAAGTTTTATTCTGTTTTAGCTTTCGTAAACTCAAAATGCGGTTTGGTTAACTCTACCTAATTAGTATGGATTTCACCCTGTAATTTTACATCGAAATTTTAAAATCTATACTTATGAAAACAAAATTATTTTCTTTTTTATTTGTACTAATTTTCTGTGTTGCATCTGCACAAATTCCAACAAGTGGTTTGTTACATGAATTTAAATTTAATAATTCAACAATGAATGAAAGTGCAACAAAGTCTTTTATAAATTCAGCAACAGGTAATGCCGGAGGACTAATATATGGTTTAGATCGATTTGGAAATGCAAATGCTGCCGTTTTTAAAAATGGAGCTTTTTATTTGTATAATACAAGTTTAGATAATTTACCCCAAGGTAGTTCTCCACGCTCAATTAGTATTTGGATAAAACCAGATGCTGTAAATACTGATAATATTATTTTTGCTTGTGGAACTGGAAGTGCAAATTTAGTTTATGGTGCTTCTTTTAATCCGTCAACTATTTATAATTTTACTTATTCAAGTAATATAGCTGCAACAAATTCAGTTTTAGCTGGGTTATGGAAGCATGTTGTTTTAACTTATAATGGTTCTGTTTCAAGAGTTTATGTTAATGGAAATTTAGTTAATCAAGGAACATTAAGTTTAAATACTACTGGATTACAGTTTTATTTAGGTACTTTATTTAATACTACACCTTCTTTCTTTACAGGTTGGATGGATGATTTATTGATTTACAACAGAGAGCTAACTGTTTCTGAAGTTTCTCAGATTTATATTAATGGAACTCCTGCTGGCAATGTTACAGTTGCAGAATATTCATTTGATAATACCTACACGAATATTAATGGTAATAGCCCTTTTTTAAGTAATGGAGGGACTTCTTTTGTGACAGATAGACATGGAAACTCAAGTGGAGCATTAAATATTAATAGCACTGGGACATCTGCAACTATAGTGAATCTTCCTTATGGTAATTCAGCACGTACTATTTCTTTTTGGGCAAAATTAAATGTAATGAATAATCCTTATAATATGACTTTTTCTTACGGACAACCTTCCGATAGTAATGCTTTTGGAGGTTCATTTAAAAATAATAGAGTTGAGTTTTTTGGGTATTATAATAATTTTGCTGCTGTAAGTACAAATACTGCTGGTGTGTGGTATTATTTTACATATACATATGATGGTAATGAAGCAAAAATTTATAAAGATGGAGTATTCTTACAAAACTGGTCTTTAACTTTAAATACTTTGAATAATAATGATTTATTTAAATTAGGTATTGGTGTTGGTGGCGAGTATATCTTTAACGGAGCAATTGATGATTTAAAAATTTTCAATTATGTTCTAACTGATACTCAAATTTCAAATTTATACACAAACAACACCCTATCATCTTCAGACTTTTCTCAAAACAATTTAAAAGTGGCGATGTATCCAAATCCAGTAAATGATATTTTAAACATTGATATTGAGAACGAAATCAAATCTGTTGAGATATACAATATTCAAGGACAAAGAGTTATACAATCAAACAGCAAACAAATTGAAACGTCTTCTTTAAATTCAGGAATTTACATGGTGAGAATTGAAGATATTAATGGAGGAATTGCTACACAAAAATTAATCAAAAAGTAATGAAATCTGCAATTAATAAATATAAGTTAGAAATAACACTTTTTGTATTGTATTCTTTCTTATTCTTTATGGGTTTTATAATTTTAAATTAAAATTATTAGGAGTAATATCAAATAATTTTGAAATGAATCCTTTGGGGTTGTTAGGTAGAATGAGGTTTCTAAAAAATAAATCTCAATTTACTTGACAACCCCTATTTTCAGATTGTATATTTGCAAACTTGTTTAGGAGTTTAATATCTCTTTAAACTTTTAAACTATAAACTTTTAAACTTAAAAGAATGAAATTATCTCATTTCAATTTCAATTTACCAGAAGAATTATTAGCTGAATTTCCTACTGAAAACAGAGACGAATCTCGTTTAATGGTAGTAAATAGAAAAACAGGAACTATTGAACACAAATTATTTAAAGATGTTATCGATTATTTCGATGATGGAGATGTAATGGTGTTAAATAATACAAAAGTTTTTCCAGCACGTTTATACGGAAATAAAGAGAAAACGGGTGCTCGTATCGAAGTTTTCTTATTAAGAGAATTAAATGCAGAGCAACGTTTGTGGGATGTTTTAGTAGATCCTGCTCGTAAAATTCGTATCGGAAACAAATTATATTTTGGCGATGATGATTCGTTAGTAGCCGAAGTAATTGATAATACCACCTCTCGTGGAAGAACTTTACGTTTTTTATATGATGGTTCGTACGAAGAGTTTAGAGAGAAACTTGTTGAGTTAGGTGAAACGCCAATCCCTAAATACATCAATCGTGAAGTAACTCCTGAAGATGCGGAGCGTTACCAAACTATTTATGCAAAAGAAGAAGGTGCAGTTGCAGCTCCAACTGCTGGTTTACACTTTTCAAAACATTTATTAAAACGTTTGGAAATTAAAGGTGTTGATTTTGCAGAAGTAACATTACATGTTGGTTTAGGAACATTTAATCCAGTGGAAGTAGAAGATTTGTCTAAACACAAAATGGATTCTGAAGAAATGATTATTTCTCAAGAAGCGTGTGATATTGTAAACAATGCAAAAGCAAATAAGAAAAAAATCTGTTGTGTTGGAACTACTTCTATGAGAGCAATGGAAAGTTCAGTTTCTTCTCAAAGAACCTTAAATCCTTACACGGGTTGGACAAATAAATTTATTTATCCACCTTACGATTTTAGTATTGCAGATTGTATGATTACCAATTTCCATACACCAAAATCAACTTTATTAATGATGATTTCAGCTTTCTGTGGTCATGATTTAATGATGAAAGCTTATAAAGAGGCTATTCAAGAAAAATATCGTTTTTATTCATACGGAGACGCAATGTTAATTATATAATTTCCAAATCCCAATCGAAAGGTTGGGATTTTTTATGTTCTAATCCATTAGATTCAAATTCCTTTTGTCTTTTTTAAAAGTTGGACACCTACTAACTTTTCCCTATTTTTGCTAACCAAACAACCAAAAAAATGATTTTTGAAAACACACGCGATTTTGCACAAAGTTTAGACGCTCAAGACGAATTAAGAACATATAGAGACGAATTTTATTTCCCAAAAGTAAATGGGAAACAAGTAATTTATTTTACAGGAAATTCATTGGGTTTACAGCCTAAAAGAACGAAAGCTTACGTTGATGAAGTTATGAACGACTGGGCAAATATGGCGGTAGAAGGTCATTTTTATGCCGATAAACCTTGGTGGGATTATCAAGAGCGATTTGCTGCTCCTCTAAGTGATATCGTTGGAGCAAAACCTTCTGAGGTTGGAGTTATGAATACCTTAACTGTGAATCTTCATTTGTTAATGGTGTCTTTCTATAATCCAACACCAAAAAAATATAAAATCATTTGCGAAGAAAAAGCGTTTCCAAGCGACCAATACATGTTCCAAAGTCAAGTGAAATTTCATGGATATGATCCAAAAGATGCTATCGTAGAAATTAAACGAAGAGAAGGAGAAGCCAATATTCGATTAGAAGATGTATTAGCTAAAATTGATGAGGTTGGGAATGAATTAGCTTTGGTTTTGATTGGTGGCGTGAATTATTATACGGGACAAGTTTTTGATATGAAAACCATCACAGAAGCTGGTCATAAACACGGAGCTTATGTTGGTTGGGATTTAGCACATGCAGCTGGAAATATCAAATTAGCATTACACGATTGGGATGTGGATTTTGCAGCGTGGTGTAGTTATAAATATATGAATTCTGGACCAGGAAATGCTTCGGGATTTTTTGTTCACGAAAAACATCATAACGATAAAGAATTAAAACGTTTTGCGGGTTGGTACGGACACAACAAAGAAAGAAGATTTAAAATGGAGCCTGATTTTGACCCAGTTCACGGAGCAGATGGATGGCAAATTAGTAATCTTCCAATTTTATCTTTAGCACCATATTTAGCTTCGGTAGAAATGTTTGCTGAGGTTGGGATGGATAAACTAATCACAAAACGAAATTTAATAACTTCTTATCTAGAATTTATTCTTCATGAAATCGACAAAGAATTAGAAGGCTCAGATTTTGAAATTATTACACCATCCAATCCAGAAGAACGCGGATGTCAATTATCCGTTTATCTTCACGGACAAGGAAGAGAGCTATTCGATAGATTAATGAAAAACGGTGTAATTACCGATTGGAGAGAACCAAATGTAATTCGCTTGGCACCTGCACCATTTTATTGTTCATTCGAAGATATGTATGAATTTGGACAAATATTGAAACAATTGATTTTGAATAAATAATAACTTCGGGGTAAAAAACCTGAAACTTGAAACTTGAAACAAAAAATGACCAAACAACAAATCATAGAAAATTTTGACCCATCTCAACCTGGGTTAGCTGATGCAACTGTTTTTGGATTGCCTTTCTCAGCAGAACAAAGTGAAATTATTGTAGTTCCAGTCCCATGGGAAGTAACGGTTAGTTATGGAGCCGGTGCTTCGGAAGGGCCAGATGCAATTTTAGATGCCTCTTTTCAAGTAGATTTGAATCATCAAGAGTTTCCTGAATTATGGAAATTAGGAATTTACATGGATGAAGCTCCAGAACATTGGGCAAAGAATTCAGAAAAATATAAAAGTTTAGCCCAACCTATAATCGAAGCTTTAGAAAGTGGAGAAGATGTGGCGACTTTTCCTGCCTTACAATCGGATTTAGATAAAATCAATAAAGTGTGTAAGGAATTGCATCAAGAAGTAAAAGACCGCATTTTGCATTGGATGAACCAAGGGAAAAAAGTGGTGCTTTTAGGTGGAGACCATTCTACGCCACTAGGGTATTATCAAGCTTTAGCTACTAAATACGACAACTTCGGAATCTTACATTTAGATGCCCACATGGATTTACGAATCGCTTATGAAGGATTCACATATTCACACGCTTCTATTATGTACAATACGTTACAAATTCCTCAAGTTTCTAAAATTGTTCAAGTAGGAATTCGCGATTTTTGTGAGCAAGAAGTGGAAGTGGCTTTAAAAGATAGAGTTTTAGTGCATACCGATATGGATTTAAAACAAGAAGCTTTCGAAGGCAAAACATGGCAACAACAATGCGATCACATTATCGCTTCGTTACCAGAAAAAGTTTGTATTTCTTTCGATATTGACGGAATGTATCCTTGGTATTGTCCTAACACTGGAACTCCAGTTCCGGGCGGATTTTCATTTGAACAAGCTGCTTATTTGTTCAGTCGTTTAGCAGAAACTAATAAAGAAATAATCGGATTTGATTTAGTAGAAGTAGCACCTGGTGAAGACGACTGGGACGGAAACGTAGGAGCAAGAATGTTATTTCACATGTGTGGTGCTTTTGCAAAATCTCAGAAAATGCATGTTGGGAACAAAATCAAGTTTAACAAATAATTTATATCTCGCATTAAATCAGACGAAAGTCTTAAATAATACGCCCCTTAATTTATTTAAAGACAAAAATATGAGTCATTTTGTAATTGAACAATGGAGAGAATATCCAATTGAAGTTCCAGGTAAGGTTAGATATGCCGTTTCAAACTATGGAAGAATTAAGAGTTTTACCGATAAAATTGAAAACGGTAAAATTCTAAAAGGTGCTCCAACTGAAGGTTTTCTATTTTTACGTTATGTTAGATCTGTTAACGGAAAAAAAAGTTATTATTCTCATGCCATTCATAAAATGGTGGCTGAGCTTTTTATTCCAAAAGTAAGTGAAGATCAAGAATATGTTTTGCATTTAGATTATGACAAAATGAACAATCAATTGTATAATTTAAAGTGGGCTACTTACACAGAAATGCGAGCTCACGGACACAAAAGTCCGGCTGTAAAAGCGGCTTTTAAAAAATTTCAAGAAGATAACATTAAACGCGATGGTAGAAAATTAACCTCTACTCAAGTAATGCGAATAAAGTTAAAAATGAAGCGACAAGGTGAAAAGTTCAGCGTTAGAAAAACCGCAAAAGAATTTAATGTTTCCGAAATGCAAATTTACCGAATTAAATGGGGCCAAAATTGGGGACATATACAAGTATAAACCGAAGCATTGCTTCGGTTTTTTTATAAATTATTAATATCCTCCAAAATCGAAATCGCTTTTTCTTTTGTTGCTGCTAATTCTTCTGGTTTCATTTTTCTGAGTAAGGCTAACATCATGCTCATTCTTTGATTATTGGCAAAATGGTGTTTTTTCTCATCTAAAAAATGCCAATACAAACTGTTAAACGGACACGCTTTTTTACCCAATTTCTCTTTTACGTTGTAATGACAACCACCACAATAATTACTCATTTTATTAATGTAACTTCCCGAAGAAACATAAGGTTTAGTTGCCATAATCCCTCCATCCGCATATTGACTCATACCGCGTGTGTTTGGCATTTCTACCCATTCAATCGCATCGATATAAACGCCTAAATACCAAGCGTCAACTTCATCCGGATGCAATTGTGCTAATAAAGAGAAATTACCAATGACCATCAATCGCTGAATGTGATGCGCATATGCTTCCGATAAACTTTGGGAAATCGAATGTTGCATACATTTCATCTTAGTTTTTCCCGTCCAAAAGAATTCAGGTAGCGGATGGTGGTTTTCTAGTGCGTTCATTTGGGCATAATTCGGCATTTCTTTCCAGTAAATTCCTCTAACATATTCGCGCCAACCAATAATTTGTCGCACAAAACCTTCTACTTGCGCCAATTCAATGGTTTCTTGATTTTGATAAAAATACGAAATCACAGCATCCACAACTTCTTTCGGACTAATCATTTTAGAATTCATGGCAAAAGACAAACGCGAATGGAATAAAAATTTATGTCCAGAAAATAAGGAATCTTGATACGTTCCAAAATGTGCCAACAATTGTTCACAGAAATAGTCAATCAATTGCAAACTTTCGTTTCTTGAAGTCGGCCAATTGAAATTTTCTGCATCAATACTTCCAAATATAGTAATATTTTGCGCTTCAATTTCGGCAACGAGTTCACTTACATTTTTATGAAATTCCAAAGGAAATGGAATCGGTACTTCGTTTTTATATTGATTGCGGTTGTTATGGTCAAAGTTCCATTTCCCGTCTAGCGGTTGATCTCCGACCATTAAAATATCATGCTTTTTTCGCATCATGCGATAGAAACTTTCCATTAAAAGTTGCTTCTTACCTTTGAAAAAATCAGCTAATTCAGTTCTAGAAGTATAAAAATGTTCGGAATCAACTGCTTTTTTGAGAATAGAAAGTTTTTCACAGATAGATTTCAATTGTTCGTCCAATCGATATTCATCAGGAAGTTGGTATTCAAATTGCTCGATTTTATTCCTTTCAACCAAATCCAGAATCAATTGTTCCAAATTATGAGGATTATTGGCATCCGAAATTTTATAATAAACAACTTGATGACCTCGTTTTGTCAATTCCTCCGAAAAATTGCGCATAGCAAGAAAAAACGCCACCACTTTTTGAATATGATGTTTTACATAATCCGTTTCTTGACGCATTTCTGCCATCATATAAATCACATTCGGATTGACTTCATCAAACCAAGAATGTTGTGAATTGAGTTGGTCACCCAAAAGTAATCGAAGTGTTTTCATTTAAAATAATTCAGGAATTAACCACATTTTCTGAAATTTTCCATCACCATCATATATTTCAGCTTGACGTTTGATGTTGAATTTTCTATCTCTTGGATCATTTCCAACACCAGCATTGTACATCCAATTGCCATAATTACTATGCACATCGTAATCAATTAACATGCTTTCAAAATAAGCCGCCCCAATGCGCCAATCTTGTTCCCATTCTTTTGCCCAATAACTCGCTACATTTTGACGGCCGCGATTGCTCATCCAACCTGTTTTTTGCAACTCAATCATGTTGGCATTCACGAAATTTTCTGGTGTAGTACCATTTGTCCATTGGTTGAAAGCTTTTGTATTTTGATTCCAATGGTATTCTTTTTGCAAAATACCGTTCAATTGGAATATTTTGTTGCCGTGTTTTAGCGAAATGTATTTGAAATAATCGCGCCAAATCAATTCGAAAATCAACCAATACGTGTCTTCGTTTTTGACAACCTTTTTCTCAAATTGTTGCACTTCCCAGTAAATCATACATGCCGAAATACTACCATTCGCTAACCAAGCCGAAAGTTTCGAACTATAATCTTTTCCAACCAAACCATTACGGGTTTTCTTGTAAACCGCTAGTTTTTTGGTGTCCCAAAAGTAGTCTTTGATTCTTTTTTTAGCTTGGTTTTCCCCACCTTTAAAAGGAAAAGCGGTTTTATTCGGTTGTTTGAAATCTTCAAATCCTAAATCTTCTAATGAAGGAATTGTACTTTTTTCTTGAATTAGATTAGAAATCGGTTTTGCTGAAATGGCAACGGTTGGTCGCACTCGAATTTTCTTTTCCAATTGTTTTCTGAACTCTGTAAAAACTTCTGGAATTTTCTCCCAATCTTCATAAGAAACATCATCAGGATGAAATAAGAATTGGTCGTAATATGTTTTCCAATTCACCGCTGGAATTAGATTTCGTACTTCATTTTCTACATCCACTTCTTCTTGCGTCCATTCGTTTTGACTATAAATCGTGTCAATTTGATATTTAGCCGCTATTTCCGGAATCAATTGTTCGGGATAACCGTAATAAATTAATAAGGAGATATTCTTCTCCGCTAAGTTTTGTTGTAATTCGGCTAAAGTTTCTAAAAGAAATTGAGTTCTAAATTTTTCTGTTTTCTTGAAACCGTATTGAGTTGTTTCGAAATGTCTTGGATCTAGACAATATATTCCAATTACTTTTTCATTTTCTCTACAAGCATTGTACAACGAATGATTGTCAATCGTGCGCAAATCGTTTCTAAACCATACTAACCCGTTCATGCTATTTGTTTTTATTCATTCTACATTTATCACTACAATACATAACTTCTTCCCAATTTTTCTCCCATTTTTTGCGCCATGAAAAAGGGCGTTGACAGGTTCTACAGATTTTTTCAGGAAGATTTATTTTTTTATGTGCCATTATAACATCGAAGTTGAAGGTTTATCTGGTCGCGCATAATGAAATCTGTCGGATAGTTTCGGAAGAGCATAACCATCTAAACCGTTAATCGCTACCACATTTCCTTTGTCTAATTGCATCCAATTGTCATCGTGAAAGAGTTTTTTATCTGCATAAATAGTTTCAATAGAAGCGATGATGTGAATACAATCGTTTTCTTCAATTTTATATTCGTTCACATATTTGCATAATAACTGAACGGGGCTTTCTTTCACAAAAGGTACTTTCAAATCGTCTATAAATTCTGGTTCTAAATTTGTTTTGTCGAATTCTGAAATGTGTTCTTCATAACTTGAAGACGTATGATGCGCATCAGCAATCATCTCTTCGGTAATATGATTTACAGTAAAGAATCCGGTTTCTTTTATGTTTTTATAAGTGTCTCTTGGCACCGTTGTGGGTCTTAAAATAAATCCTAATAATGGTGGTTCGCTTCCCAAATGCGTAACGCTGCTGAAAATAGCAACGTTTAATGTGCCATCAGTTGAAATGGTTCCAATTAAATTAGCAGATTTATAACCCGTAACGCAATTGACTAAGTTCAATCTGGGAACTTTTGACATTTCAAATAAATCTTCTTTAGTAATTTTTTCCATAGTAATTTTTATTCAAAGATACATTTTGTTTAAACAATATTAAAAATAATTAAACAAAAAATAATTCTAAAATGTAAAAAACTGATAAAAGTCAGAGATTAAATTTTATAATTGCGTATTTTTGCAGTCCAAATTTTTACAAAAATCTTCATGCAAACGCCACAAAAAATTGCTGTTGTAGGTTCTGGATTAGTAGGAACTTTATTGGCAATCTATTTAAAAAGAGCTGGTCATACAGTACATGTTTTCGACAGAAGTCCCGATATTAGAACGGTTGAGTTTTCAGGTCGTTCCATTAATTTGGTGATGTCAAATCGCGGTTGGAAAGCATTGGAAGATGTAGGTTTAGATGAAGAAATTAGAAAAATCGGAATTCCAGTAGATAAAAGAGCGATTCATTTGCAAGATGGAAAACTAAATTATCAATTTTACGGAAAAGAAGGTGAAGCTATTTTTTCATTGTCAAGAGGCGTTTTGAACAGAAAAATGGTCGATTTAGCGGAAGCTGAAGGTGTAGAATTCTTTTTTGAAAGAAAAATTTGGGATGTAACTTTAGCCACCGCAACTTTGTGGGAAGGCGAAACCGAACGAGGCGAGTGGACCGAGTTAAAATACGATAAAGTTTTCGGAGCCGATGGTGCTTTTTCTAGAATTAGACACAGAATGCAACGTCAATCGATGTTTGATTATTCGCAAGAATTCATGAAAATTGGTTACAAAGAATTGCATATTCCAGCCAATGCTGATGGTTCTCCAAAAATTGATATTCATTCGTTACATATTTGGCCAAGAGGAAATTTCATGTTGATGGGATTGGCTAATTTAGATAACTCGTTTACTTGTACTTTGTTCATGCCGATTGAAGGCGAAAATTCGTTTGAATCATTAACTAATGAAGAAAAATTAGTTTCGTTTTTCGCGACTTATTTTCCAGACACAAAAGATGTAATTCCAGATTTAGTACGTGATTTTTTCAGAAATCCAAACAGTTATTTGGCGATTATGAAGTGTTTTCCTTGGACATTTAACGATAAAATTGCTTTAATTGGTGATTCTGCGCACGCGATTGTACCTTTCTACGGTCACGGAATGAATGCAGGTTTTGAAGATATAACGATTCTGAATGAGTTAATGCAACAATATGGCAACGATTGGGATCGAATTTTTAAAGCTTACGAAATTTCAAGAAAACCAAATGCAGATGCAATTGCTGAACTTTCGAGAAGAAATTTTGAAGAAATGAGCAATAAAACAGCTGATGAAAAGTTTCTTTTGCAAAAGAAAATCGAAAAATGGTTTTCTGACAAACATCCAGAAAAATGGATGCCATTGTATAGTAGAGTAACTTTTAGTTTACAGCCTTATTCAGAAGCCATGGCGATTGGCGATTTCCAAAATGAAATCATGCAAGAAGTTTTAAAAATCGATAATATTCAAGAAAAATGGAATTCAGAAGAAGTAGAAAATAAGATTTTAGAGTTATTAAAATAAATAAAAAAGAGGCAATCGCCTCTTTTTTATTCTTCTCTATTTACAGCATCCATACTGAATGCAGGCGTGCAAATCGCTAAATATTCACAAGCTTCATCAAATGGATTAGAATATTGAATACGTGTGTTTTTCTCAATTTTTATCGATTGACCTGCTTCTAAAACTATAGTTTCATCTTCGATGATAAATTGCTTTTTCCCTTTTATGATATACGTGTATTCATCAAATTCTGGAGTTTGAAAAGGTTCGCTCCAACCAGGTGGCGCAATCATATGTGCAATCGAAATCGCTGAATTGTTTGTGGTTGCTAATCCGTGATGTTCTTCAATCAATTTGCCATCTGTAGTTGGAACTACGAATGGTGCTTTTTGTATAAAATATTTTTTCATTTCTTACTTCTTAAATATAAAATAAACCGCCAATACTAAAAAACAAAACCCTACTGCGTGATTCCATCTAAAAGTTTCGTTCTTAAAGAAAACCAATGAGAAAATCACAAAAATCACTAAAGTAATTACTTCTTGTATCACTTTCAATTGCATTAATGAAAACGGACCACCATTGCCTTCATAACCTATTTTATTCGCAGGAACTTGAAAGAAATATTCAAACAACGCTAATCCCCAACTGATTAAAACAATAGTGATTAACCCCGCGTTTTCAAACCATTTTAATTCTTTGAATTTTAAGTGTCCATACCAAGCCAATGTCATGAAAACATTAGAAAGTATCAGTAATCCTATAGTGATAAATCCTTTCATTAACGTTTAAACATTTTCATTAATAAACCAAAAGCGCCGCGGATAAAGCTCGCACTCGTAACTACTTTGGTAATTGATTTCCCAACTACTTCAGCCGTACTTGGTTCTTCTTTTGCAGTTCGGGTAGGTTTTTCGGCTTCTTGTTCAGCTGCTACTTCTTGTGCTTCGGTAATTTTTTTGTTTAGTAGTTCGTAAGCACTTTCACGATCTAAAACCTCATTATATTTTTTTGCTAATTTTGATTTTGCGATGCTTGCTTCAATTTCACTTTCTGTTAAAACATTCATTCTACTCATAGGCGCTCGCATCATGGTGGCTACCAAAGGGGTTGGTGTCCCTTTTTCACTTAATGCTGTTACAAAAGCTTCTCCAATTCCTAACGAAGTTAATACTTCATCTGTTTCATAAAAATCAGTGTCGGGATAATTTTCAGCTGTCATTTTAATTGCTTTTCTGTCGTTTGCCGTGAAAGCTCTTAATGCATGCTGAATTTTTAAACCTAATTGCGCCAAAACGCCTGTTGGAACATCCATTGGATTTTGTGTAATGAAATAAACACCAATTCCTTTTGAACGAATTAATTTCACAATCGTTTCAATTTGATTTAATAAAGCTTTGCTGGCTTCGTCAAAAATTAAATGGGCTTCGTCTATAAAAATTACTAATTCAGGTCGTCCAGCATCGCCTTGTTCGGGCATGGTATTGTAAATTTCGGCTAATAAACTCAACATGAAAGTTGAAAATAATTTCGGTTTGTCTTGAATATCGGTTAATCGCATGATGTTCACGTAACCATTTCCGTTTTCGTCAATTCGCATTAAATCTTGAATATCGAATGATTTTTCGCCAAAGAATAATTCCGCACCTTGTTGTTCTAATTCGATAACTTTTCTCAAAATCGAACCGGTTGAACTAGTTGAAATTCTTCCGTATTCGGCTTCAAATTCTGATTTTCCTTCTTCGGTTGCGTAATTCAGTACTTTTTTGAAATCTTTCAAATCCAATAATGGCAAACTGTTATCGTCACAATATTTAAAAATAATCGAAACTACTCCAGATTGTGTGTCGTTCAAATCTAAAATTCGAGAGAATAATACTGGTCCAAATTCAGAAACCGTAGCTCTTAATCGGACTCCGTTTTGTTCTGAAATCGTCATTAATTCCACAGGAAAAGCTTTCGTTTCATAAGGAATCGAAATTTTAGCATGACGTTCGGTAATAAACGATTTTTCTTCGCCAGGCATAGCAATTCCAGAGAAATCTCCTTTAATATCCATCATTAAAACTGGAATTCCATTTTGTGATAATTGTTCGGAAAGCACTTGAATGGTTTTGGTTTTTCCAGTTCCAGTTGCTCCAGCGATTAATCCGTGACGGTTTAAGGTTTTTAATGGAATGTTAACATGTGTGTTTGGAACGGCTTCGCCATCTAAAATCCCACCACCTAATGTGATGAATTCGCCTTTACAAGCGTAACCTTCATTTATATGTTTGCTAAAATCGTCTGTCTTGCTCATTTTTATGTATTTTGAATTTCAAATGTAGTTAAAATCGGAGGAAATTTCAAGGACAAAGACGAGTACAATTTCAAGTTCAAAAATTAATTTCTAACTTCTTATTTCTAAATTCTAATTTTCAAGTCGTATCTTTGCCCACTATTTTTATTTGAGATGTTAAAAAAAGAAGTACAATTAGCGGTTGAAAAAGGCGAAATGTTGCCTTTAATGGAGGAGTTTTACACAATTCAAGGCGAAGGATATCATACAGGAACAGCAGCTTATTTCATTAGAATTGGCGGTTGCGATGTAGGTTGCCATTGGTGCGATGTGAAAGAAAGTTGGAATGCGGAATTGCATCCACCAACGAATACCGATGTAATTGTTGCCAATGCAAAAAAGTATGCCGATACTGTTGTAGTAACAGGAGGAGAACCTTTGACTTGGGATATGAATTTATTGACTTCAAAATTAAAAGCACAAAATTTAAAAGTACATATTGAAACTTCGGGAGCGTATGACGTTACAGGAACTTGGGATTGGTTTTGTTTATCTCCAAAGAAAAATAAATTGCCAGTTCAAAGTGCCTATGATATTGCTAATGAATTAAAAGTAATCATCTACAACAAACATGATTTCATTTTTGCTGAAGAACAAGCGGCTAAAGTAAATCCAAACGCGATTTTATTCCTACAACCTGAATGGAGCAAAAAAGAAGAAATGACTCCTTTAATTGTGGATTATGTTATGAATAATCCAAAGTGGAGAGTTTCGTTACAAACACATAAATATTTGAATATTCCGTAAGTTTTTAAACCACAGATTCGCAGATTTTAGCATAAAGCTTTGCGAAACTTTGTACGAAACTTTGTGAAACAAAAACTTCAAATTATATCTTTGTAAGCTTCGCTAAGTAATCAAAATGCTTCCCTTTCAAAATCAATTCGCATTCCAAACCATTTGCAATTGCAGCATTTTGAAGCGTATTGTAATCCAAATACAACCAATCAAAAGTGTCTTCGGTTTCTCCTTTATATTGAATCGTGAACGTTAATTCGCCATAATAACCATTCGCTGGAACTTCGTAAGCACCATCTTCATCTTGGTCGTACATATAAATTAAGTCCGAACTATCAATTAGAATTTGTCCGCCATCGTTTAAAAGCGATTTTAGTTTTTGCAAAAACTTCGAAATCTGATTCATTTTTCCGAAAATTCCAGTTCCATTCATCAAAAGTAAAATAGTGTCGAATTTTTCTGAAGCATCTAAATTCAATACATCCGAAACTTTACAGTTTTTCAAGTCTCTCAATTCACAAGCTTTAATCGCATTTTCCGAAATATCAATTGCGGTAACATCAAAACCTTTTTCTTGCAAATACAAAGCGTGACTTCCAGCGCCGCAACCCACGTCTAATACTTTTCCTTTGGCTAATTGCAATGCTTTTTGTTCCAATTTTGGCATGTCTTTAAAATCACGAAACAAATACGAAACACTCATTTCATCTGCTTCCGAAATAGAAGTTTCGGTGATTAAATCTTCAGGAGAATTATTGGTTTGGTAATCTAAAATGGCTTTTCCGAAAAGGTCTTTCATGGTTTATATTTCAAAATTCAACATTCGTTATTCTAAATTCGGAATTCAAAATCGTAACTTTGCATTAGAAAATTCATAAAATGCTAAAGCCAAATTTAAACGAACTCGGAAAACTTGCCAAAGATACGCATAACGAAACCAAAAAGTATTTTGACAAGTTAAAAAAGAAAACACCCAAGAATTTGGATTATGTAATGCAAGATTTACATGATGCCGAATTCAAAAAAACGGATTGTTTGGAGTGTGCCAATTGTTGCAAAACAACTGGACCGTTGTTTACTTCGGCTGATATTGAACGAATTTCAAAGAGTTTTCGTCAAAAACCACAGCAATTTATCAATCAATATCTTCGTATTGATGAAGACAACGATTATGTGTTGAAAAGTGTGCCGTGTACGTTTTTAGATAGTGATAATAAATGTTTCATCTACGATGTCCGCCCAAAAGCCTGCCGAGAATTTCCACATACTGACAGAAAGAAATTCCAACAAATTTCAGATTTAACCTTGAAAAATGTAGCGATTTGTCCAGCAGCTTATAATATTGTGGAGAAAATGAAGGAGAAGTTGCCGCTTTAAAAGTGGTCAGTGTTCAGTTGAAAGTGTTCAGTTTTTATCACAACCTTGTCATTCCGTTAGGAATCTCAAAAATTTAGTTTAATCTTGTTGAGATAACTTCTATGTTTACATCATTTCCATTACAAGTAATTTTTGAAGTAACGGAAAAATCATTCGACAGATAATTTGTCTTTCTAATTCCAATATTTTCTGGATTTAAATGTTCTAAGTATTCTTCTTTATTTTCGATTCTTAGTTTGGTAAATTTCCGATTTTTGTTTTCTGAAAATCCTTTCAATTCATATAAATAATTTTCTTTATCGGAAATAATTAATATGTTGTAATAAAACTTGTTTTTGGTAAATGGTATATCAATTTGAAAAGTGTCTTTTGGATTAAATTCACAATTATAATTTTCGTACACAACAAAATTTGAAAATTCTTCTTTAGATTTTAATTTGTTTATTTCTTCAGCAATATCTTTTCTAAATTCTAAAATAAAATCAATATTTTTCTTCAAATCTTCTTGATTATAGATTGAGGAATCTGTTTCATTCAATTGACGAAGTATTAGATTATTCCAATTATCAATCGGAATAGTTTCATTTTCTTTGAAACAACTTGAAAATATTAATAGAAGTAAAAGTAATAGTCTTTTCTCTTTCATCTTTTCTCTATTTTCTTCTATTCATAAATCAAATACGTCTTTCTAACTTCCTTAAATTGCTCCAAACCTTCTTGCCATGTTTTTCGAATTTCTTTTTCGGTCATTCCGGCTTCAATTTGTTCGCGGAGTTTTTTGGTTCCGGCTAATTTGGTGAAGAAATCATTGAAGAAAATGGTTTTATCTGCGGTGTTTTCGTAGGCTTTCAATAACCATTTTAATTCCAGTCGGTGTACTTTTCTAATTTCGGTTAAATCTTCGCCAAAGCATAACTTTCCATTATGAACGGGATCTTTTGCGCCAAAATTAGGTTGCGGAGTAAAGCTAAAATCAAATTCGCTTTCAGGTAAAAAGGGCGAACCGTAAATTTGGAATTGTTTCTCAGTTCCGCGACCTAAACTTACATTCGTGCCTTCGAAAAAGCACAAACTCGCATACAAATTAATCGATTGATCGTTTGGTAAGTTTGGCGAAGGCTTCACAGGTAAGCTGTATTTCATGTCGTGCGAATAGTTCAAACAAGGCGCTACTTTCAAGTCACATTGAATACTATCTTTTAACCATTTTTCTCCATTAATCATTTTCGCATATTCGCCAATTGTCATGCCATGCAAAACCGGAATTTCATGCATCCCAACAAAACTCTTATGTTCTTTTTCTAAAATCGGACCATCAATAATAGTTCCGTTCGGATTTGGTCGGTCTAAAACTAAAAGCGGAATATTGTTTTCCGCACAAGCTTCCATCACATAATGCAACGACGATATATAAGTGTAAAATCGCGCACCAACATCTTGCAAATCAAAAACCAAGATGTCAATTCCTTCTAATTGCTCTGGTTTTGGCTTTTTGTTGTTTCCATAAAGAGAAATAATCGGCAAATTAGTTTTGGTGTCTTTTCCGTCAACGATTAATTCGCCAGCATCGGCTGTTCCTCTAAAACCGTGTTCAGGAGCATAAATTTTCTGAAGATTGATGTTTTGTTCGATTAAGAAATCAACCAAATGCTTCTCTTTTGAAAGAATTCCCGTTTGATTCGTAACAATTCCAACTCGTTTATCTTTTAATAATGGTAAATAACTTTCAAAGTTTTCGGCACCCGTTTTAAAAGTGACATCTGTTGAAGTGGAAGTCAAAGTTACATTATCAGTGCTCGGTTTTATTTGCGGAATAGACTTTTTACTACTTCCACACGAAACCGAAAGGATTAGTAAACTAAATACTATTGTAAATCTATATATAGGGTATTTCATAACTATTTTTTAATCTGTGTAAATCTGTGTAATCTGTGGCAAAAAACTTTATGTATATTTGCGTTAATTATAATCTTAAAACCTTGAATTTAGAATATTTCATAGCCAAAAGACTAATTGCTGCTAAAAGTTATAAAAGTAGTATTTCTTCGCCAATTATAAAAATTGCGATTACGGCAATTGCCATCGGAATTATTATGATGATTATGGCGGTGGCTACGGGTGTTGGACTTCAAGATAAAATTCGTGAGAAAGTTTCAGCTTTCAACGGACACATTATTATTTCAAATTTCGATGATAATCAATCGCAAGTTACCACCGAACCTATTTCAATTAATCAAAGTTTTTATCCCAAATTCAAAAATGTAGAAGGAATCAGTCATGTGCAAGCCGTGGCAAGTAAAGCCGGAATCATTCGTACAGAAAAAGCTTTCGAAGGCATCATATATAAAGGTGTAGGGAAAGATTATAATTTTACCAATCTAGAAGAATATCTAGTTGATGGTAAAATTCCAAATCTAAAATCCGAACTCAATACAGAAGTTTTAATTTCGGAATACTTAGCCAAACGTCTTAATTTGAAAGTAGGCGATAAGTTTCTAACCTTTTTCATGAAAGAAAACGGAAAACTTCCCAATAAAAGAAACTTCCTAATTACCGGAATTTTCAATTCAGGTTTTCAAGAATTCGACGCTACTTATATAATAGGTGATATTCGCCACGTGCAATTGATTAATAAATGGCTACCAACAGAAGTCGGAGCTTTCGAAGTTTTCGTAGACGATTTCCCAAAAATTAAAGAAAAAGGAGAGGAAGTCTACAAAGAAATTCCGCCTACATATAATAGTATCACCATCGAAGAAAAGTATTACAGTATTTTCGAATGGCTAAAATTATTCGATTTTAACATTCTAGTTATTCTAATCGTAATGATTGTCGTAGCTACTATTAATATGGTAGTCGCATTATTAGTCTTAATTTTGGAACGCACCCAAATGATCGGAATCCTAAAGGCCATGGGTGCCAACAACTGGAATATTCGAAAAATATTTTTGTATAACGCTTTCTATTTAATCGCTCGCGGATTGTTTTGGGGAAATCTGATTGCTATTTCTTTATTAGTAATTCAAAAATTCTTTGGTGTAATCCAACTTAATCCTGAGAACTACTACGTCAACGAAGCGCCAGTAAGTATCAATTTACTCCACATCGCATTATTAAATATCGGAACCGTAATCGTTTGTTTGTTGGTTTTATTAATTCCATCTTACATCATCACCAAAATTTCACCAGTTAAAGCAATACGTTTCGATTAATTTTTTTAGAAGCAGATATTCTACATTCCATAAAGACTTTTAGTCCCGCTGTCCGTTGCAATTTTTTTTAAAGTTTTGTCATGCTGAGCTTGTCGAAGTAAAACTTTAAAAAAAGATTTCCACTCCCATCGGGGCTAGATAAGACGTTTGGTATTCCAGATAACCATCCCACTGGCTCGCAAGGCGAGCAACACTTTACCCTTGAATTTGAATTTATCCTTGAACTTGTCATTCCGCCGAAGTAGGAATCTCCTGCGAAGCAGGCAGCTGCTTAACGCAGTTAAGTCACAACCTGAAACTCCAACAAGTGCAACGCCTCTGTGAAGCTCACTCAACACAATCCATATCAAAAAAAACTCTGTGCAGCTCTGTGTAAAACTTTTACAACCCAAGACCACACCTACTATATAGTATAAAGCAATACATTTAAAGAATCTCCTTTTGTGCGCTTAGTGCTTCCTTTGTGCTCTTAGTGGTTAATCTTCAAAAAAACTTTTCCATATTAAATCCTTGTTATCAGCGTGTTAAGAAAAACAATAAAAAAAAGACAAAAAAAAGAAGCTAAAAGCCTTGTGGGAACAAAAAAGATTTCTACTTTTGCACCCGCATTAGAGCAGAAGTTCACACACAAACTGAAGGATTAAACAAGTTAAAAAAACTTTAAAAAAAGTTAAAAAAAGATTTGGATAATAAAAAGTAAAGGTAGTATCTTTGCCGACCCGAAACGAAAGAATCGGGAAGTATAAGTTCTTAAAAATATTGGGTAAGTGGTCAGGAAAAAATAATCAAAAAATTTTTTCAAAAAAGCTTGCCAGATTAAAAAAGAGTTGTACTTTTGCACCCGCTAATCGAATGAGAGGCGAAGTTAAAAAAAGAATGACACGTTCATAGACATATTGAATTGACAGCACAAAATTACAGTGATGTAATTTTGAAAAT
>DIST01000048.1 GCA_002421645.1 Flavobacterium sp. UBA6203 | reverse complement strand
CAGCACATTGGGGTGGTTTTTTAGTGCGCCCTGTAGAAGTAGAGTTTTGGCAAGGAAGACCAAATCGTTTACACGATAGAATTCGTTATAAATTAACTAACGAATTCGATTGGAAAATAGATCGTTTATCTCCTTGATATTCAATTTTTTAAAATAGAATAGAAATAAAAAAAATCCTAAGTTGTAAAGCTTAGGATTTTTTTTATTTCTGTAAGTAAAGTTTTAAGTAATTGATATTCAAATGTTTAAAACGTTAAATTTTAATGCATTTCATCGATTTTTTTTGTTAGTCACCGATATTTTTGTACTTTAGTCTTGTTAATCAAACACTTAATCGGTTTTTTTGGTTTTTATTAACAAAACAACAACTACTAAATAAAATACGCAACTTATGAAAAAATTAATCATTACTCTTTTTGCCCTAACAATTGGTATATCATCTTTGACTTCATGTTCTGCTGATTCAGAAAGTGCAACAAGCACTACAAATAATTCAAACGAAACAGTAAAATCTTATACCCATTCTGATCTAGAATTAGAATTATTAGACGAAGTTAATGCTTACCGAGTTTCAGTAGGATTAAATCCATTAGAAATAATAGAACACATTTCATATAAATCACAAGAGCATAACGATTACATGTTGGCAACCCATACAGTAACTCATGAAGGTTTTGAAGAAAGAAAAACAAATTTACAAGAAGTATTGGGTGCTTACAGAGTTGGAGAAAATGTAGCATTTGCTTATTCTACAGCACAAGCAACAGTAACAGCTTGGGTAAACAGTCCAAGTCACAAAGCGAATTTAGAGGGAGATTATACTCATTTTGGAGCCGCAATTAAAATGGACGATCAAGGTAGAAAATACTACACGAATATGTTCATCAAAAAATAAAATTTCATGTTTGTTTATAGAAAAAGCAGCTATTTTGAAAGGAATAGCTGCTTTTTTGTTTTAGTATAAACTTAAAAAGATATTGAGATTAAGCTTAAAATAGCATTATTATAAAATGCAAGTTAGCATTTATATTGCAGTAACTCCATCGACAAAAAATGAATTATTTTTCTTAACTACTCTAATTTCTTTTTTACATGTTTCATTTGAGCCATTATCTGTCAATGTTGTTTCAAAAATAATTATATTGTTTTCTTTTATCTTTTTAAATTTAGAACTAGGTATAATTGTTCCTGTTGAACCATTACCACATAAACTTAAATTATCTGTTATAAATAGATCATATTCGTCTTCCCATTTTGACTTTACTTCTTCTTCCGTTAAATCAGAATCACCACCCCAAAGAAAAGGAGCCGCGTCATTTAAAAAAGCTCTATATTTTTTTGTATAAATTGTTTCTTCAAATTTTAAATCTTCATTACTTTTCGTTATTGAATTGTCAAGCCATAATTTTGCTTTTTCGATATCGCTATTATCAATTACCGAAAATTTTTCATTTGAAAAATCTTCACTCATCGTCTCTTCTTCATTATTTACATTTTCTTCATTTATAGCATTTTGAATCAAAGCATAGTTCATTAAAATGGTTTGTAATTCTTCAATTGGAACAAAACCTTCTACTAGTAATTGATCATCTTTTTTTATTTTTTGAAGTGTATAATCATAATCCAATTTTTGCGTCATTATTTTGTTAATTGCTGTAATTAGGATGTTTCCTTTACTATGTTCTTCCAATTTTCTAATAAATTCTTCGGGAAATTTAAATGATATTTGTGTCGCACAACTACATTTATTTAATTCTTCATCTTTTTCGGTTGGTCTAATACTAACAAGTTCAATATTTTCATCAACGAATTTATCAATGCTTCCATCATCTTCAATCCCAAACATTGAAAGAGATATCCCTGATTTCTCTTTCAACTCTTGAGTTATTAAACTTTTTGCCAAATTAATTGATTCTTCGTCATCACAATCTGGTTGATTTGAACAGCTTGAAAAAATTATAGATGATAAAATTATAAGTAATGTAAATTTAATTTTCATTTTATTTTGGTTTAAGTTGTTTTTGCACGATTTTCAAATTGTTTTCTAGAAACTTGTTCAGAAAATCAAATATATAAAACTTTTATTACATAAAAAAGCAGTTATTACAATAATAACTGCTTTTTCAAAAATGATATAGATAGGTGTGTAGGTTACATTTTTAGTACGATAAATTCGCTTCGTCTATTTTTTTGATGTTCAGCTTCGCTACACGGAACGTCGTCTGAACAATTGTTTACCAATTGGGTTTCTCCATATCCTTTTGCGGTCAATCTATTACGTTTGATACCGTTTTTAACCATAAATTCTAAAGTAGATTTTGCTCGTCTGTCTGATAACAGTTCGTTGTATTTGTGCGTTTGTCTACTATCGGTATGCGAACGAATATCTATTGTCATGTTTGGATATTGGTTCATAACAGCTATGATTTTTTCTAAATCTTCTGCAGCATCTGGGCGAATATTCCATTTGTCTAAATCGAAATAAATGATACTAACATCTAGTATTTTTGCTAAATCTGTTCCTACTTCAACTGGGAAGATATTTCGTTTTAATTCGATATCTAACTTAGATTCACCTGTTTTGGTTACTGTACCAAATGATTTTTCAGTAGTTTCATATTCTTCTTTTGATGCTCTTACATAGTATTTTTTATTACATTCAATTTTAAAGGAATAAGCTCCTTTATCTGAAGAAATAGTTTCATTAATTTTATTCATTTTATCATCAAAAAGAATCACTTTAGCATTTGGTAAAATTTCTTTTGTATCTACATCGGTAATTAAACCTGATAAGGTATGAGTACAAACAGTAAAAGTATAAATGTCGTCAAAACCTGTTCCTCCATCTCTGTTGGAAGAGAAAAATCCTAAACCATCTTTGTTAGTAATGTATCCAAAATCGTCCATTGGACTGTTTAATGGTTTTCCTACATTAACAGGTTTTTCAAATGAATTCTTATTAGCTTTAGCTTCAAAAATATCTAGTCCGCCAAGTCCTGGATGTCCATCAGATGCGAAAAACAAATTATTATCAATATCTACAAAAGGGAAGGTTTCTCTTCCTTCTGTATTTATAGTTGGCCCTAAATTTTCTGGTGAACCAAAATTACCATTAGAATCAATAGATACTTTATATAAGTCAGAATTTCCAAAACTTCCCGGCATATCGGAAGCAAAATACATAGTTTTTTCATCTGGACTCAATGTCGGATGCGCTGTTTTGTAATTATCGTTAGAAAAAGGCAATTCTTTTACATTCGTCCATTCTCCATTGATTAATTCAGCTTTGTAAATTTTTTCCATGATAACTTTGTCATCACTTTTTCGTTTTTTACCGTCGTTGTAATTGTTTCGGGTAAAATACATAGTTTTTCCATCTTTTGTGAAGACAGGTGAGGACTCATTATATTTAGTATTTACAGTTTTAGAAAAGTTTTCTACACTTCCTAATTTTCCTTCGTTATCTATTGAAGCAACGAATAAATCAGTGAAGTTTTGTTTTGTCCATTCGTGAATTTTAGAGTACTGATTGCCTTCGCTTCGAGAAGAAGTAAATACAATTTGTTTTCCAAAAAATGTTGGCCCATAATCATAAAACTCTGAATTTATATCCGTTTTATCCATGGTGTATTTTCCAGAAACGGCATCAATATCAGTTAAATAATCTTTATTCTCTTGGAATAATTTAGCTCTAGTATCGTTTGTTTTTTGAGCAAATAATTCCATATACTGATTTGATTTTTCGTAATTACCTTCTGCTTTTAAGGCTTGTGCATATCTAAAATAATACTCTGAATCTACTTCTTGATTAAGGGCAAAAAGTTCACCATACCATTTAGAAGCTTTATCTAATTCACCATTGAAATAGTAAGCATTCCCCAATTTTTCGAATAATTCAGCAGATTTGTATCCTTTTTCGGCCACTTTCTCATAAATTTCGATTGCATCTATATAAGAGTATTTATCGTATTTTTTGTCTGCTTTGTTTAGTTTAGACCCTTGTGCAAAAGCACCAATTGTGATGCTTAAGACGAATACTAGTGTGTATAATGTTTTCATAATCGGAAAATTTAAAAGAATCTAGGTGCTGAAACTCTACTTCTGTTGAAAAACTCATAGCGTAGGAATATCTCGTGAGAACCTGAATTGTAATTAGCAAGTTTAGTGGTTTCTAAATCATAACCATATCCAATGAACCAAGAATCAGAAATTTGAAATCCAGCTAAAGCACTCACGGAAGCATCCCATCTGTATGCAGCTCCTAATGTTAGTTTATCAAAGAACAAAAAGTTAGCTGTTATATCTGCTTGTAACGGAGCCCCTTCTACAATTTTACTTAAGACAGCAGGTTTAAAATCGATGTTATCACTCAGTGTAAATACATGACCAGCAATAAAATAGAAGTGCATTTTTTCTTTTGTAATTTCAATATTATTATCATTGTATCTATAAGATTCGAAAAAATTTGGTACAGATAATCCAAAATAAGTCTTATCAGAAAACAAATACAGGCCGGCACCAACATTTGGTGAAAATTCCGTATTCATATTTTGAAATTGAGGGTCAGCTGGATCATATATTCTCAATTTATTTACATCTAATTGAAATAAATTTCCTGTTCCTTTTAAACCTAGCGATAATTTATAATTTTCAGAAATTTGAATAAAATAAGCCAAATCAACAGAAATTTGATTTTCTGCTACGGGACCAATTTCATCGTTAACAAAATTTAATCCTACACCAAAGTTTGAATCTCCAACAGGCATATTTATTGAAAAATTATTTGTTACTGGTGCGCCATCTAATCCTACCCACTGATTTCTGTGGAGCAAGAAAGCTGTAATAGTTTCCCTAGAACCCGCATAAGCTGGGTTTATAAGGGGCGTATTGTACATGTATTGAGTATATTGAGAATCCTGTTGAGAATACATACTTTGTAAAATGAATGCACAAATTATAGTTAAAATCGTTTTCATCTTGTTCGTATTTTAAGTTGCTTTAATTTATTAACGGTTAAGGTATAAGTATCCTGATCGATCATGTTTCTTATTTTCTTCATCTGTATATTTCAGAATGTAAAAGTAAGTTCCGTCTGGTAGAAGTTCATTTTTATTAACGGTACTTCTGCCTTCAGATATTCCTTTAAACGATTTAAGATTATTATCATAACCGGTTTCGTCATAAACTAAAATTCCCCATCTGTTGTAAATTTCTACTGTATTATCGGGATAACATTCAAGTCCGTCGATGAAAAAGATATCGTTAGAGCCATCATCATTTGGTGAAACTGCATTGTAAACTGTAATATCACAAGCGGCTAACACCACACAATCATCATTTACATTTAAATATACTTCATAAATCATCGGACAAGTATTGTCTCCTAATTCAACAACATACTGCAAAGTGTAGAATCCTAAAGTTACATTAGTTGGATCAAAAATACTTCCTGTTAATCCACCAGAACTAGTAACTTCATGCCATTCTCCAGTTGTAGGAATTGAATCGTCTAATATAGTAAATAAATCTATTGGATCGTCTTCAATACAAATTGCGAAAGGAATTGCGTCGAATGGTTCTTCAACACTAACATTTATAGTTTGTGTAAAATTAGCTTCGTTTCCACAATTATCAGAAACAACCCATTCACGAACAATAATATATTCATAAATTGAAATGATAGTTGATGTCTCGTTATAAATTACATTTTGAATACCAGAACAATTATCTGTGAAAACTAACTCTGGAACTTCTGGAATTTCAGAACATAAAACATTTATTTGAGTGTTTAATTGGCTTGTTAAAGTAGGAGGAGTGTTATCAAAAACAGTTATGACTTGAGTATAACTAGAACTGTTATTACAGCTATCAGTTATAGTCCAAGTTCTATTGATACTATATGCACCCTCACATTGTGACTCTTCTCTGTCAATTGTATCTAATACTGTTATAGTTACATCACTACAATTATCTGTTCCTGTCATAATTGCAGGATTTGGAATTGCATCACAAGAAACTGAAATGTTTTGAGGTAATTCACTTGTGAAAACTGGATTTGTTGTATCGATGATGGTAAAAGTAGCACTAGTTGCAGCACTGTTTCCACAAGAATCAGTAGCTGTAAAAGTCACCGAAGCTGAACCCGTTGCACCACAAGTATCTGAAACGGAAGTAAAGTTGTTAGTCCAAGTTACATTCGAGCAGTTATCGCTAGCCGAAGCGCCACCGTTAGAAGCTAACCAAGCGTTTAATGCAGCGGTATTTCCATTGCCATCACATTGCACTTCTAAGTTAGAAGCTTGCACTGAAATCACAGGA
>DIST01000033.1 GCA_002421645.1 Flavobacterium sp. UBA6203 | reverse complement strand
AAATTTGATATTGCTCTTCGGTAATCGCCTGATATTGTTTTGTATCAATCCAACCAATATAACCATCATAAGCTATTTCCACCTGTACCCATTTGGCAGTCATTTCTATAATTTTAAAGTGTTCACCAAATAACAATTGCGAAACTTGTTCGCTTTTATCACTGGCTTCGGCTCTTACGGGTACTATGGCTAAATTACAAATTCCAAACATATGTTGGGTCTAATAAAAAATGATGAATTAAGAATTCAACTACAAATGTAATTAAAATTCAAAATTCATCATTAATAAAAGTTATAAATTATGCTCTTTCAATAACAATTGCAGAAGCACCACCACCACCATTACAGATAGCAGCCGCTCCAATTTTAGCATTGTTTTGATTTAAAACATTGATTAATGTAACGATAATTCTAGCTCCAGAACATCCTAGAGGGTGACCTAAAGAAACCGCTCCACCGTTTACATTGATTTTATTATTGTCTAATCCTAAGATTTGTGCATTAGCTAATCCAACCACAGCGAAAGCTTCATTGAATTCGAAGAAATCAACATCGGCAACAGTTAAACCTGCTTTATCTAATGCTTTAGGTAATGCTTTTGCAGGTGCAGTTGTAAACCATTTAGGCTCTTGAGCTGCATCAGCGTATGATTTAATATAAGCTAAAGGTTTTAAACCTAAAGATTGTGCTTTTTCTTCACTCATTAAAACTAAAGCTGCAGCACCATCGTTGATAGTTGAAGCATTTGCAGCTGTAACAGTTCCTTCTTTAGTGAAAACTGGAGCCAATGAAGGAATTTTATCTAATTTCACATTCGTAAATTCTTCGTCTTTAGAAACTACGATAGCATCACCTCTTCTTTGAGGAACTTCTACAGGAACAATTTCTGCATCAAACTTACCAGCTTCCCATGCAGCCGCAGAACGCTCATACGATTGAATTGCGTAGTTATCTTGATCTTCTCTTGTAATGTTATATTCAGAAGCACATAAGTCGGCACAAACGCCCATTGCATTATTATCGTACGCATCAGTAAGTCCGTCTTTTTGCATTCCGTCTACCATAGAAGTTGGTCCAAATTTCACACCATTTCTTAAGTGAACGTAATGAGGAATCAAACTCATGTTTTCCATACCACCAGCCACTACGATTTCTGCATCGCCAGCCATGATAGCTTGAGCTCCTTGCATTACAGCTTTCATACCACTAGCACAAACTTTATTTACGGTAGTACAAGCTACACTTTCAGACAAACCAGCATATAAAGCGGCTTGACGAGCAGGAGCTTGGCCGTTTCCAGCTTGAACTACATTTCCCATTAAAACTTCGTCAACTAATTTAGGGTCTAAATTGATTTTATTTAAAGCGCCTTTGATGGCAGCAGCACCTAATTTTGTAGCAGGTACACTAGATAAAGCTCCCATGAAACTTCCAATTGGAGTTCTTACGGCAGAAACGATAACTACTTTTTTGTTCATGATAGAAAGGTTTTTTATTTGAATTGCGAAATTACTATTTTAATTCGAATTACGATAACGTTTTCGCTAATATTGTGATTAAAAATAGCTGTAATTTTCATTTTTGATAATATAGTTGTAATTTTATGAATTGCTATAGTATTGACAGTAAGCGTTTTCTTTATTTTGGAAAAAATATATTGAAAAAAACTTAAGAAAATGTTGTATAATTAAGAATGAAAATATACATTTGCAACCGCAAAAAAGATAAGTTCTTATATAAATAAAGGAGAGGTGCCGGAGTGGTAACGGAGCAGATTGCTAATCTGTCGACGGGTAACCGTCGCCAGGGTTCGAGTCCCTGTCTCTCCGCTTTTTTGTTTTCGGGGTGTAGCGTAGCCCGGTTATCGCGCCTGCTTTGGGAGCAGGAGGCCGCAGGTTCGAATCCTGCCACCCCGACAAAAGAAAAACTTAGGTTGCGTAGCTCAGCTGGATAGAGCAACTCACTTCTAATGAGTAGGTCCCAGGTTCGAATCCTGGCGCGATCACGAAAAGCCTTGCATTTGCAAGGCTTTTTTGTTTAATATCGATTCTGAATAATCCTATAATCCCTCATATTTCCCATCTTTATCAACAAGATACACTTCTTCTAAAAACCATTTGTTTTCTATTTTTACAAAGTGATATTCATAATTTGCATTTCGAAAACTGTTATTAGGGTCTACAAATTTTGTTTTAATGATGGCACTTTCTTTTTTAACAATAGCTTTTGTTATTTTTTCAAATTCAGGACTGTGATTGGAATGGCTTCCATATGAAATGCCTTGATGTGTTTTATTTTCTTTACAAAATTTAGAAAGTATCTTTTTGTATTCTAATTCTATTAGTTTATCGTTATTGCTTTTCTCTAAACTCAAATTGTAAGCATAATCATTCCAATTTTTGAAATCTTTGATGAATTCCAATGTTATTTCGGATGGTGTATATGATATGACTTCTTGTGATTGGGATAAGTTTGAGATTAGAGTTAATATCAATAAATAAAATATTTTCATTGCCAACTAAAAATTTAAATTTACTCCACACACTTCAAAAACTGCATAAAAAAAATATCAGGTTTAGAAGTTGTTTTTAATGTTTCAGAATTTAATTCACTTTTTAAAACATAATCTTTTGTTTCTCCAGCAAATTGAATTCGCATAAGTGTTACAGGACTATTTTTTAATTCTTCATAATTATTCTTTGTGAAGTAAAAATAACCTGTTAAGATTCGTATATTGTTTTTTTCATTCGAATCATAACTTAGTGCGCTACAAGATTCTTCATTAGAACTTATGAGTGTAATAATTTTTCCATTCATCAATTGTAAAACAATTTTTGAGTTTTTGGCAATACAATTCGTTTTGATGAAATCTTTGCTTTTTTGTAATTGTTGTATACTTAACATAGGTGTTCCGTTGTCGTTTAAAAGAGCAAAGAATAAGTATTCATTGGTGTTTCCAAATATTTTTTCGTGCATTAAGACGTTTGGCAAAACTCTTAATGAAGTTGAATCTGTTTTTTCTTCAACATCATAAATAC
>DIST01000022.1:12605-14057 GCA_002421645.1 Flavobacterium sp. UBA6203 | reverse complement strand
TTGCGTCAACAATGTTTAAAATATAAATTCCAGCGGTTATT
Organism: Flavobacterium sp. UBA6203; assembly: GCA_002421645.1. The sequence goes on along the minus strand of DIST01000022.1, from coordinate 14,016 downwards.
AAAGCCGATAAATCTCTATTTCTTTGATGAAATTTTTGAGCACGAATTAATCTATCATTGTCTAATCCACCATAAATAGGATGATTAGGGTTTGAAGTACCATCTAATCTTCTTTTATATTCGTCTCTATAATCATGGTATTTGTTTTGATTCCAAGTATAGGAATATATACCCAATCCAAGTCCAATATAAGCTAAAGGTATTTTCCAGTATTTTTTGTTATAAGCTTGTCCAAGTCCTGGAACTAAAGCCGAATAAAAAGCCGCTCTAGCAGGACGATTAGGGTCAATAACAGCTTTAACTGTATCTTGTGTTATTAATGTCATTTCCTCTTGTGCTCTTCCTTTAAAACTTAGAAAAAGACAAGTCAAAATAAATATGTAGTGTAGCTTTCTCACTAAGAATTGATTAGTTTCAAGATACGATTAAAGTCTTCTTCAGAGTGAAATGGAATCGTTATTTTACCTTTTCCGTTACCCGCTACTTTAACGTCAACTTTTGTTCCGAAATAGTTAGAAAACGCTTTTTTCTCTTCCTCTTTTACGTCAAATGAGTTACCTTTTGCAGGTTTAGCCGTTTTTGGTTTTAAACTATCTTGGTAATTTTTTACCAAAGCTTCTGTCTCTCTAACAGAAAGATTTTGCGTTACTACTTTGTGATAAATATCGCTTTGAACATCGTGATTATCAATGTTAATCAACGCTCTTCCGTGTCCCATCGAAATAAAACCATCTCGCATTCCTGTTTGGATGATTGGGTCTAATTTCAATAAGCGTAAATAATTGGTAATTGTAGAACGTTTTTTACCAACGCGCTCACTCAATTCTTCTTGAGTCAGGTTGATTTCATCGATTAATCTTTGATATGAAATGGCTACCTCAATAGGATCTAAGTCATGACGTTGGATGTTTTCCACCAAAGCCATAACCAATGATTCATTATCATTAGCTAAACGAATGTATGCCGGAACCGTTTTTAATCCGATTAATTTAGAAGCTCGCAAACGACGTTCTCCCGAAATCAATTGGTATTTATTGAACTCTAATTTTCTAACAGTAATAGGTTGAATTACGCCTAATTCTTTAATCGATTTGGCTAATTCTTGTAAGGTTTCTTCGTTGAAATTCGTTCTTGGTTGAAATGGATTAATTTCAATCGATTCGATATCTAATTCAATAATATTTCCTACAACTTTATCTGCGTTTTTATCCTCAACCGATTTAATGTCGTTTTCCGGATCTTTCAATAAAGCCGATAATCCTCTTCCTAAGGCTTGTTTTTTTACCGCTTTTGTCATCTTACTCTATTATTGATTTTTCTTAATAATTTCTTCTGCTAAGTTCAAATAATTAGAAGCACCTTTACTCGTAGCGTCATAATTAATGATACTTTCTCCAAAACTTGGAGCTTC
>DIST01000022.1:0-12453 GCA_002421645.1 Flavobacterium sp. UBA6203 | reverse complement strand
TCCTAATGAAGGAGCACAATCAATTAAAATATAATCGTATTTGTCTTTCACGCTTTCCAATGCCGTTTTTAGCATGTACTCGCGATTTTCTTTGTCTACTAATTCAATTTCGATAGCCACCAAGTCAATATGAGCCGGAATTACCGAAACATTTGGTGCTGTACAAGAAACTGTAGCTTCTTCTGGTGTTGCACTGTGTTCTAAAACTTGGTATGACCCAATTTCCACACTTTCTACATCGATTCCTAAGCCCGAACTCGCGTTAGCTTGTGGGTCAGCATCGATTAAAAGTACTTTTTTTTCTAAAACACCAAGAGAAGCTGCTAAGTTAACAGAAGTAGTTGTTTTTCCTACACCACCTTTTTGATTGGCAATTGCAATGATTTTACCCATTTGATTATTGAAAATTTTAAGCCGTAAAAATACAATTATTTATGGTTTTTTCAAGGCAATTTTGTTAACAATGGGTTAAAGTATAATGTAACTGATTTACAGTGTGATAAATACCTGTTTAAAATAATCTAAAATACTAGAATATAGGACTTTTATTATCTAATTAAACTGAAATGGGATCGAAATGTTTTGCTAGTCCCACTATCATCATATTCAATTAAAAACCAATAGTCAGTTGAAGGAAGTTTATTTGAATTGAAAGTGCCATCCCAAGCTAAATTGGAAGAATTTAGTTGTATAATCAGTTTTCCAAATCGATCAAATATTGAGATTTTCCAATTCTCAAAAATATTCATTCCTGAAATGTACCAAAAATCATTAATTCCGTCGTTGTTTGGAGTGAAATAGTTTGGATAATTGATAATCAAAATTTCTTCCGAAAGAAAATAACCACAATTATTGGTATCAATCACTGAGATTGTATGAATTCCCGGACTCACATTTTCAAAAATATTACTTTCTTGAAGTGCTCCATTATCGAGTTGATAATTATAATTTCCTGATGGAATTGCAGAGATTGTAACACTTTGGTTATCTGTAAAAGCCCCTGAAATACTATAAGAAAAACTTTCTAATTGCGATTCTAAAATCGTAACATTTATAGTTTGAGGAACCGTACAAGAACCTAAATTAGGTGTAAAAGTATAGCTTCCCGAAACGAAATTGTTAATAACCGCTGGCGACCAAGTTCCTGAAATTCCGTTGGGAGATATATTAGATAAAATAGGTGCTAGTTCTCCTGAACATAATGAAATAGTACTCGGAAAATCAGGGGATAAATTATTTCCAACAGTAATATTTATTTGATACGGAAGAATATTTTGACATGAACCCACTTGAGGGGTAAAAGTATATGTTGTAGTTCCTACGCTTGATGTATTTATTACTGACGGACTCCAAGTTCCTGTAATTGGTGTTGTATTTGATGATAGAGATGGTAAAATTTCAGGTGTTGTATTTAAGCAATAAGTAGTTGTTATTGGTGGAAAAACTAAATTAATAGAGGTTGCAGGCGTCACGGTTACAACTATGGTTTCTGGATTTCCTTCACAACCATTTAAAATAGGGGTAACCACATAAGTTACAGTTCCTGAGGTAGTTCCATTATATTGTAAAGTTTGATTAATGCTTGTTCCTGAACCATTTGAAAAACCTGTAACATCAGTAGATGTGGCAGTCCAATTCAAAGTGGCATTTACATCAGAAGCTACAAGTGTAATGGCTGTGTTGGTGTTTGTACACAATGTTGTTGGCCCAGAAGAAGTAACTGAAATTGCAGGTAATAATGTTACGGCAGTTCTTGTGCTACTTTTGCATCCATTTAATAAAGAAACTCTTTCTGCATAATAAGTTCCTGTGTTCGTTGGTGTAAAAGTTGTTGAATTAGCTAATAAAAGATTTCCGTTTGTTGGACTATCGTACCAATTGACTGTTTCTCCACCCATAATACTCACGCTTAAACTTGTAGCTTGATTGGTGCAAAAACGTTGGTCGCCATTTGAAACAGGAGCACTCGGTAATGGAATAAAAACTACACTGTAAACATCTGAAAAAGTAGAACAAAAAGCATTGTTTAAATTGGCTATATCTTGCGCTACTTTAACTCGGTAATATGTTGTAGTGGTTATGTTTGGAATGGTATAATTTGCTGTAGTTTCACCAGGAATATCAGTGAAATTTATGTTGTCATTACTGTTTTGCCATTGATAAACATGAGAAATGCTTCCCGATGTTACAACTTGTAGATTTGGGTTAGTAATACTTGAGTTTTGACAAATGTTCATTGTGTTTCCAGTACTTGATGTGTTGATAATAGTACTATTTTCGCCACACGCCCTGAACATAATATCATCGATAGCTAAATCATTTCCACAGCCACCAACACCATTATTTCGCATTTTTAAAATTACCGAAGTTTGTCCTGCTGGCATTGTAAAAACTAAACCAAATTGATTCCAAATTGGAGCAGATGTTCCTGCAATATTTCCAGTATTTCCTGAACGTAACAAAATAGTATCGGTTTGATCCCAAATCTCAAAAGTTACGTTAATCGGTATTCCAGTTCCTGGGCAACCACCTGAAGCTGCATTATAGATATTCAACAACCAAGCCGAAAATTCAAATCGTGTATTACTGCACAATCCAGTAACGGTTCTTCTATAAAATTGTCCTGGAGTATTACTTGCATTGACAATTAAACACTTTCCGTTAATTCCATCCGGTTCATTATCGGGGGTTCTATCAAAGGAAGTGTGCCAATTATTTGGTATTAAATTAGTTCTGTTGTATAAAGTATATTGACCATCCTGAGGAAATCCAGAATTAACAAAAGTATAGTTTGTTACGCCTGCGGGTAATGCTGGGCCGTAATTAGTGCCGCTTCCAAAATTCTCATAAAATATTGGTGCGCCACTACTACCTGTGCAAAATCCCAACTGTCCAAAGGAATTAGAAGTGTAATAAAATAAAACAATAAAAATCCAATATTGCTTTGTTAGTAAAGGGATGTTTTTCTTTTTATTCATAACTGCTTAAAATTAAAACTTCTTTTTAAGAGTTTGAAGCGAAAATCTATCATAAAAACTATACAAAAAACGATATAGTACAATCATAATAAATAATGTTGGTTAGCTGAAATTACCCTCAATTATATGTTGTTTTGTATAGGTATTGTTTAGGTTAATTTGGGTTCAAAAAAAACAATTAGACAAGGATTTTATATGGCACAAAGCTTATCAGCAGCTTTTATTAAAGTTTCATCGGTTTTAGCAAAACAAAAACGAAGCATATGTCTATCCGTATTATCATTATAAAAAACTGAAATCGGAATCGAAGCCACACCATGATTTACAATCAATTCCTTAGCAAAATCCACATCGTTTTTATTCGAAATTTGATTGTAATTTACCACTTGAAAATACGTTCCATCGCAAGGCATTAACTCAAAACGGCTGTTTTTGATTAGGTTTTGAAATAAATCGCGTTTGCGTTGGTACATTTTGGAAACTTCACTAAAATCAACCAAATCCAAGTATTCCGAAATAGCGTGTTGCGAAAAACTATTCACACTAAACACCAAAAACTGATGTACTTTCTTCATTTCGAACATTAGATGTTCAGGAGCAATTAAATACCCAACTTTCCATCCTGTAACATGTAACGATTTTCCAAAAGAAGAAGCGATAATCGTTCTTTCGACTAATTTTGGACGTGTATTAAACGAAATATGCGGTTGTGAAAACGTAATGTATTCGTACACTTCGTCTCCCAAAACTAGGATTTGTGGATGTTTTTCTAAAATGGTTTCTAAAGCTTCAAAATCTTGTTCGGTCCAAATTCTTCCCGTAGGATTGTGTGGATTATTGATGACAATCATTTTGGTTTTAGGCGAAATCGCGCTTTCAATTCGGTTGAAATTGGGTGTGTAATCATCGTTTAATGAAACACGAACCGGTTTTCCACCGGCAACTAAAACCGAAGGTTCGTAACTGTCATAACTTGGATCTAAAATCAACACTTCATCGCCGTGATTTACAAACGTGTTAATCGCTGTAAAAACGCCTTGCGTAGCGCCAGCGGTTATCAACATTTCGGTTGCTATATTAACTTTTCTATCGTATTGTTTTAAGGTTTGATTCGCAATTTTTTCCAATAACGAAGGCAAACCCGCCATAGGTGTATATTGATGAATATTTTCTCGAATAATACGTTCCGAAATTTGCAACAAACGTTCGTCTTCAGGGAAATTTGGAAATCCTTGCGATAAATTTATTGCGCCGTGTTGGTTCGCTAATTGCGACATAACGGAAAATATACTGGTGGTGATGTTAGGTAGTTTTGACATGAAATAATTTATTGAAATCGTAAAAACTAATAAATTTAGTTCTAGTTAACCCGATTTTTTTTCAGTTTTGAAACGATAATTTTGCGATTTTCATCTGTTAGAGCAACCATTTTTTTTAATGTTGCGCCAATTTTTCTGTCGGCAATTATTGTAATGGATTGCTTGTTTTTCATAATTAAGTACAAATTTAGTTATCTTACTTATAATTTTCTTATTGATAAAATTAACCACATAGAAACATAGGTAAAAAGATAGTTATAGCCAATTCATTGTTACACATAGCTATGTTTGCTATTACAAAGTGAAACGACTTTTAGAATTTATGAATATCTATGTTTCTATGTGGTTTAAATTTTAAAAAGTAAATTCAATTTGATTTTATAATTCTTCAAAAATATAAAAAATATACACGCTCTAATTTCCTCAAATTACTTTATTTTGTGATTTAATTCTGAGATTTTGAAGATAATCATATTAACACCGATGGAAATTGAGCGAGAAAAGGTCCTAAACGCTTTAGCTCGAATTCCGAATTTGAATCATACGTACGAAGTAATCGTTTCTGGAATTGGTCGTGAAAGTACGGCTAAGGCGATGATGCAATTGCCAGCACACGATATTTGTGTGTTAATGGGTTTTGCTGCTGTAGTTGGAAAAGAAGCCCATTTACCCGATTATTTGCATTTAGGAAAACCTATCGAAATTACGAATGCCTCATTATACGGTTACGAAGGCGGCTTATTTGAAAACGGAAAACCCATCATCACCGAAAAACCAAAGCTAAATTTACCTTGTTTGTCTTCTTTAACTTCCGATAAGTTTGTAAGAACAACCGATTTAGCCGAAAAAACGGTTGTAAATATGGAAGATTACACGTTTAAATATTTGAAAAGGCCACAAGATTTTATCGTGCGCATCATCTCCGATTTTTTACCTCACGAAACCGAAATCGACTTTTTCGAAGAAGTGAAAAGTATTGATTTTTTGGAGGGTGTGATGGCAGTGGATAAAATGTTAATTTGGTAACTAAATTTCACGTCGTCTTGGCTAATTAGTATTTTTGATCAGTAAAATTTAAATTATAGTATTTTGAAAAAAAACGGTTTTTTATTAGTGGCTTTATTGCATGTTTTTTTGATTTTTAGTCAAGATAAATGGCATATTATCGATTTTAAAAAGAATAATGATTTTAAATCTTTTTTCCGAGCTGGAGATAAATTTTATCCTTTAGTTAGTGCTCACAGAGGTGGTCCAACAACTAATTTTCCTGAAAATTGTATTGCAACGTTTGCTAATACAATTCAATATAATCCTGCCATAATTGAGACAGACATTGCTTTGACTAAAGATTCTGTTTTGGTGATGATGCACGATAATACCATAGATAGAACTACTACAGGAACAGGAAATATAAACAACTACACTTTTCAAGAATTGCAAAAGTTTTCTTTGAAAGATAATCAAGGGAATGTTACTCCATATAAAATAGAAACACTCGATGAGGTTTTAAAATGGGGAAAAGGTAAGGTAGTGTATACTCTCGATGTAAAGCGAGGAGTTCCTTTTAAGTTGGTTGTAGATGCCGTGAGAAAAAACAAAGCGGAGAATTATTCCATAATAATAACCTACAATGCTAATCAAGCTGCAGAAGTTGCTGGTTTAGCTCCCGATGTTTTACTTTCTGTTTCAGCGAGAGGAAAAGAAGATGTAGAACGTTTAGAAAGTATGGGTGTAAAAGTTGAAAATATGGTAGCTTTTATTGGAACTTCATTTCCAAAGTCTGAAACTATGGATTACATGAAAAAAAGAGGAATTACTTGTATTTCTGGAACTATGGGAAACATCGATAAAAGTGCAGTAGCTAATGGTGATAAGGTTTATTTAGATATTGTAAATTCTGGAGTTATGATAATTTCTAGTGATCGTCCAATTGAAGTGGCTAAACAAATGGATATTTACATTAAGAAAAAGAAATTAAAATCCTCTTTTGTTAAGAAAGTGAAAAAGTAATAGAATTAAAAAATTTTACAAAATAAAAAACACCAACATTATTGCTGGTGTTTTTTATTTTATACTGAATTAGATTACTCCTCCAATAAAACCTCCAAAATCGTAATCGCGGCATCGCTAATTTTAGTTCCAGGACCAAAAACCGCTACAGCTCCGGCGTCGAATAAGAATTGGTAGTCTTGTGCTGGGATAACGCCACCCACAATTACCATAATATCTTCTCTTCCGTATTTTTTTAGTTCTTCAATCACTTGTGGTACTAAAGTTTTGTGTCCCGCAGCTAAAGAAGAAACGCCTAAAATGTGTACGTCGTTTTCAACTGCTTGTTTCGCAGCTTCTTGTGGCGTTTGGAATAACGGACCAATGTCAACGTCAAAACCAACGTCGGCATAACCTGTTGCTACTACTTTTGCACCACGATCGTGACCGTCTTGTCCCATTTTCGCAATCATAATACGAGGACGACGCCCTTCTTTCTTCGCAAAAGCATCGGCTAATTGTTTTGCTTTTTCAAAACTTTCGTCGTTTTTAATTTCTTTACTATACACGCCGCTAAAACTTCTAATTTGTGCTTTATATCTTCCGAAAACTACTTCTAAAGCATCACTAATTTCGCCTAATGTAGCTCTGTTTCGTGCTGCTTCTACTGCTAAAGATAGTAAATTTTCACCACCATTTTTAGCGCTTTCGGTTAATTTTGCCAAACATTCGGCAACTTTTGTATTATCGCGAGTTGCTTTAATTTGGTCTAAACGTTCAATTTGTTGTTTGCGCACCATTTGGTTATCCACATCCAAAATATGTAACGGATCTTCTTTTTCCAAACGGTATTTGTTAACCCCAACAATAATATCTTGACTGCTATCGATACGTGCTTGTTTGCGCGCAGCAGCTTCTTCAATTCTTAGTTTTGGAATTCCAGCTTCAATGGCTTTGGTCATTCCGCCTAATTCTTCCACTTCTTCAATTAATGCCCAAGCTTTTTCAGCAATTTCTGCTGTTAAACTTTCTACATAATAACTTCCAGCCCAAGGGTCCACCGTTTTACAAATTTTGGTTTCTTCTTGTAAAAAGATTTGGGTATTACGCGCAATTCGAGCCGAGAAATCGGTTGGTAAAGCAATCGCTTCGTCCAAAGCATTCGTGTGTAACGATTGAGTTCCTCCAAAGGCTGCTGCGGCTGCTTCAATCGCAGTTCGAGCCACGTTATTAAAAGGATCTTGCTCCGTTAAACTCCAACCGGAAGTTTGGCAATGCGTTCTTAAAGCTAAAGATTTTTCGTCTTTTGGGTTGAATTGTTTCAATAGTTTTGCCCAAAGCATACGACCGGCACGCATTTTAGCAATTTCCATAAAATGATTCATTCCAATCGCCCAGAAAAACGAAAGGCGAGGAGCGAAAGTATCAATATCCATTCCCGCAGCTAAACCGGTGCGAATGTATTCCAAACCATCTGCTAAAGTGTACGCCAATTCAATATCTGCAGTAGCTCCCGCTTCTTGCATGTGGTAACCCGAAATCGAAATCGAGTTGAATTTCGGCATATTTTTACTCGTATATTCGAAAATATCCGCAATAATTTTCATCGAAGGCGTTGGTGGATAAATGTAGGTATTTCGCACCATGAATTCCTTTAAAATGTCATTCTGAATCGTTCCCGACAATAGGTTAGGAGCAACGCCTTGTTCTTCTGCGGCTACGATGTAGAATGCCATAATAGGTAAAACCGCACCATTCATCGTCATCGAAACTGACATTTCCCCTAACGGAATTTGGTCGAAAAGTACTTTCATATCTTCCACCGAATCAATCGCAACTCCAGCTTTTCCAACGTCACCAACTACGCGTTCGTGATCAGAATCATAACCACGGTGTGTCGCTAAATCGAAGGCAACTGAAAGTCCTTTTTGTCCGGCTGCTAAGTTTCTTCTGTAAAAAGCATTACTTTCTTCCGCAGTTGAAAATCCAGCATATTGACGAATCGTCCAAGGTCGGCGAACATACATTGTCGCATATGGTCCGCGTAAATTAGGTGCAAAACCAGCTCCAAAACCAAGATGTTCTAAATTAGTAATATCTTCTTTAGTGTAAGTTGGTTTTACTTCAATTCCTTCGGCAGTTGTAAACTTTTGTTCCAAGTTTAACGTTTCAGGTTTCAAGTTTTTGGATTTCTCCAAGGTTAAATGTTGTATGTTTTTTCTCATTGCTTTTGCAATTAAAATATTTTGTTGATTTTACTGTTTCTCGATGTATGAAGAACAGCTTTAATCACTATTGTTTCATTATCGATACAAAAATGAATTAGATAAGGGAAGGTTTTTAATAAAACTACTCGGATCTCATCATATCTAATTTGGTATCGAAATGGGTTTTCTTTTATTTGTTTAACACTATTATTAAAAGAATTAGCAAATCTTTTTGAAAGCATTGGATTGATGTTTTTATACCAAGCGATACTTTCACGAACATCGGATTTAGCTTCTTCTAGAATTAAAATCTTAAAGTTCATCTCCAAGTTCTTTTAAAAAATCCTCGTAATCTGTTGCGCTTTCGGGATTCTTCAAATAGTTTTCGGTTCGTTCTCTAACTTCATCAATTTGCCATTGTGGAATTTGATATTCCTTGGAAGTTGGAAGAATAATAACTTCTACTTCTTCAGCATTGAAATCTTCAGGCAAAGTGATGTTTACTTGATGATTTTTTACTTTTACAAATCTTCTAATTGCTTCCATGGTCTTCTTTTTCTGAAAGTTACGAAATTATTCCGAAGCTAATCGTTCTTGTTCTAATTTTTCAGCCAAACGTTTTTCGATAATCGGTGTGATTAAAGTTTTTCTGGCGTTTTGTTTTACGAAAGGATACAATTCCAAGTCGTTTTTCATTTGGTCGTTTTTGTTTGGATACTTGTTGGTCCCTAATAAAACTTCTTTTCCTGAATCGAAAAGTTCTTGCTCTTTTTGAGCGCTTTCGTTGATTTTTCTTTGAATTGTTCCATCGATTAATTGCGAAATCAATCCGCCATTTTTCTCGATGTCTTTGAATAATTCTAATGCTTTTTCGGCTAATTGTTCCGTTAGCGTTTCAATGTAATACGCACCATCAGCTGGATTATTTACTTTGTCAAAATAACTTTCGTGTTTTAAAACTAACAATTGGTTTCTCGAAATTCTATCGCCAAACTCGTTGTCTTTGTGATAAATCGCATCGTAAGCTAAATTCGCAACCGCATCAGCACCACCAAGAATTGCACTCATACATTCCGTAGTTGTACGAAGCATATTTACGTTGTAATCGTATAAGGTTTTGTTGCGTTTTGTTGGTGTTGCAATAATATGACAATCAAAATTATGATTGTATTCTGCTGCTAATGTATTGAATAAAAGGCGTAAAGCTCTTAATTTTGCAATTTCAAAAAAGTAATTCGTTCCAACAGCAACTTCAATTGTAATTGGTTGATTGATAGCTGGAATTCTGTTGAAATATTCGTTTACGTGTGCTAAAGTGTAAGCTAATTGTTGTACAATATTCGCACCTGCATTTTGATAAATTCCGCTTGAAATAGTTAAAAAAGGGATAGCTGTTTTTGAAGCAATTGTATTTAATTTCTCAATATCCTTTTCATGATTTTCAAACCAATTCCCATCTTTTACTAATTGTCCGATTGGGTCATTTTGAATAAAGATGTTGGCTTTACTTTTTGATGCAAATTCATTGATTTTATTCGAAAATTCTACAGAAAGAAAAGGTAAATTGAAATAATAATTCACGTTTTCTAACGGAAGATTTTGCATCAACTCGTCAATGGAAACGGCATCATTTTCTAAAGTAAAACGAACACTTTCTGCTCCTCTTTGTAATGTTTCTAGCGCGCGAGCATTTGATTTTTTTACATCGTGAACAAAAATATTTTGAACAATAGCAAAAGGTTTTGTTGGAACAATGGCATCAAGATTTACTTCTGTTTCATCATTGTGATAAAACGGTTTTACTTTAATGCCTTCTGGACTTTCCCAAACTAAAGTTTCGTTGTAATCAGCACCTTTTAGTTCGTATTGAATTTGTTGCTTCCATTGTTTAGAAGAAACGGCTTCAAAATCGGAAAATAAATTGTTGTTAGCCACGAATTATGTATTTAATTGTTACTAGTTGTTTTGTCGGCAGCAGCTTTCTTTTCGTCTTCAAATTCGATGATGTAGATGTCTTCGTTATCGCGTTTCATATAATATTTTTCACGCGCATATTTTTCTACTCGATTATCATTTTTCAACTCTTTGATTTTTGTGCTGTCTTTTTTGATTTCAGTTTTATAGTACTGAATATTGTCTTCAATTTCTTCAATTTCCTTATCCAAAACACGATGTTCTAAATAGGAATAATTGTCGAAAAAAAGCATCCAAACAGAAAAAAGAATTAACACCAAAACGTAGCGATTCATTACGAACGCTAAAAACGGATATTTGGCAATTAAATTCTTGATTTTGTTCATTATGCGATTCTTTGATTAATTACGGCACGCACTACGTCGATTGCTACCGTGTTATATTTGTCATTTGGAATAATAATATCAGCAAACGCTTTTGTAGGCTCTATAAATTGCTCGTGCATTGGTTTTAAAGTAGTTTGATAACGATTCAAAACCTCTTCCATATCACGACCACGTTCTGCAATATCACGTTTTAAACGACGAATTAATCGTTCGTCAGAATCTGCATGAACATATACTTTAATATCAAACATGTCTCTTAATTCTGGATTGGTCAGAATTAAGATACCTTCTACAATCATTACTTTTCTTGGATGGGTTAAAATTTTGTCGTCAGTTCTGTCGTGAGTTACAAAAGAGTAAACTGGTTGTTCAATGGTTTTTCCAGCTTTCAAATCTTTAAGATGTGCTACTAACAATTCAAAGTCAATCGCTCTTGGATGATCAAAATTGATTTTTGTACGCTCTTCATAACTTAAATGATGCGTTTCTTTATAGTAAGAGTCCTGAGAAATGATACCTACTTCAGAAGAAGGTAACTCATTCATAATCTGATGAACAACTGTTGTCTTTCCACTTCCGGTACCACCGGCAATTCCAATAATTAGCATATAAAAGGTTGTCTTGTTTAATTTTAGCAAAAATAGAAATAATATTCTAAGTGTTTTTTGTTTTTGGATAGAAAGTTTATACTTAACGTGCTAAAAAAATATAGGTTGAATTGAAGTGAAAATTTATTTTAAAAAAAGAATTGATTTGTTTGGAACAATAGAAATTAGTTATATATTTGCACTCACAAATTCGGGGTGTAGCGTAGCCCGGTTATCGCGCCTGCTTTGGGAGCAGGAGGCCGCAGGTTCGAATCCTGCCACCCCGACAAAACCTTCTTGAAACTTCAGGAAGGTTTTTTTTATTGTCAAAAATTATACATTCATAATTAAAACTAATTTAATTTTAAGAAATAATTTTAATTAAAAACTTACATTTGCTACTCTTAAAAGAATAAAGTTATGTCAGATACAATCGAAAAAGTAAAATGTTTAATTATAGGTTCTGGTCCAGCAGGTTATACTGCGGCTATTTATGCGGCTAGAGCGAATATGAATCCAGTTTTATATCAAGGGCAACAACCAGGAGGTCAGTTAACGACAACGAATGAAGTAGAAAATTTTCCAGGATATCCAGAAGGTGTAACCGGACCTGAAATGATGGTTCAGTTGCAAGAGCAAGCAAAACGTTTTGGTTCCGATATTCGTGATGGTTGGGCTACAAAAGTGGATTTCTCTGGAGCTATTCATAAGGTTTGGATTAATGATACGATAGAAATTCACGCAGAAACGGTAATTATTTCTACTGGTGCTTCTGCAAAATATTTAGGATTAGAATCGGAACAACATTATTTAAAATTAGGTGGTGGTGTTTCTGCTTGTGCAGTTTGCGACGGATTTTTCTATAGAAATCAAGAAGTAGTAATCGTTGGAGCAGGAGATAGTGCTTGTGAAGAAGCACATTACTTATCTAAATTATGTAAAAAAGTAACGATGTTAGTACGTAGCGATAAATTTAGAGCTTCTAAAATTATGGCAGAACGTGTTCAAAAAACAGAAAACATCGAAATTTTAATGCACACGGAAACAGAAGAAGTTTTAGGTGATGGACAAGT